>JAFGIH010000350.1 GCA_016929985.1 Thermoleophilia bacterium
CGCCGAGGTGGTCGAGGAATTCCGGTCTATCCCCGAGACCAGAGTGCTCATCGTCGACGACAACCTCATCGGCCGCCGGCCGCAGCACATCGAACGGGCTAAAGAGCTCTTCCGGGCGCTGGCCGCCGCGAACACCGGCAAGTCCTGGATAGGGCAGACCACCGTCAACATCGCCGACGACGAGGAGTTGCTGGCTTTGGCCCAGAAGGCGGGCTGTGCCGGGCTCTTCATCGGCTTCGAGTCGGTGACCCCCGAGGGTCTTCCCGAGCTCGGTAGGAAGTCGGCCATGCTGTCGGGGCGCAACACCCCCGCCTCGGTGGAGCGAATCCACAAGCACGGCATGCTGGTGGTCGGCTCGTTCATCATGGGTCTGGACTCCGACCGTCCGGGGGTGGGCTCGCTTATCGCCGGAGAAGCCCTGCGGTATGGCATCGACAACATCAACGTGCTGTTTCTCACTCCGCTGCCCGGCACTCGACTGTGGAAAGACCTGGAGGCGGAGGGAAGAATAGGCATGAACGACTTCCCCGAGGACTGGCAGTACTACACCCTCAACTATCCGGTCGCCCGGTACAAGCATCTGAGCGTGGAACGCATCGTCCAGGAGATGACCGACTGCAACCGCACCTTCTACTCTTCTCGCAACATCCTCGGACGGTTGGGACGCAACCTCTCGACAGGCCGCAATCCCCTCTTGGGGCTCGTCAGCAACCTGACGTCCCGGCGGAACTCGCAGCGTTTCTCCCAGATCTACGCGGCCTTGTGGCCTGCGGCCGACGGCGCCAAGGGAGCAACACTTGAGGCCAGACCCCAGCTGGATCTGCTCGATCTCACTGAGACTGCCACCCAGCGGCTGCGGCAGTACGCCATGTCTCTCACAATGCAGGTAGGACGGTTCTTCCGCCAGTCCTAGACTTCGGTCTAGCCCAACTGCACCTCGACGTAGTGATCGCGCCGGTCGTCCACGAGAGGGATGATGCCCTGAAGGGGTCCGGTCTGGTCTAGGTCTACGCCGTCCATGCGGACGCGCGTCACCCGTTCCGGCTCTACACCCATGCCTTCCCCCCCGGAGAGACCATCGGGCGCCCCTTCCGGCCGCTCGATGGTGATGTGGTAGAAGGTCTCGCGATACCGGTAGTGGACCTTGTACGATCTCCAGTCCTTCGGCATCAGCGGCGTCAGCCGCAGCTTGTCCACTTCCAGATGAAGGCCGAGGAGCGTCTCGGTGGCCAACCGATACATCCAACCGGCGGCGCCTGTGTACCAGCTCCACCCGCCCCGGCCGCGGTGCGGCGAGGCCGCATAGATATCGGCACACACGACATACGGCTCGGCTTTGTAGAGATCGATATCCGCCGGCCCGCTGCCGTGATGGATGGGGTTGAGCATCGAGAACAGCTCCCAGGCCTTCTCCCCCTCGCCCATCATGGCGAACGCCATGGCAGTCCACACCGCGGCGTGAGTGTACTGGCCCCCGTTCTCACGGACCCCGGGCACGTAGCCCTTGATGTACCCCGGCTCCAGGACGGACTCGTCGAAGGGCGGGGCGAGCAGCTTGATGATTCCCGCGTCGCGCTCGACGAGGGACGTGTCTACCGCCGCCATGGCCTGGCGGGCGCGCAGAGCATCTCCGGCCCCGGAGATCACCGCCCAGCTCTGGCTGATGGAGTCGATCCGGCATTCGTCGTTGGTCAAAGATCCCAACGGTGTGCCGTCGTCGAAATACGCGCGCCGGTACCAGCCGCCGTCCCAGCCGTACGCCTCTATGTTGGCCCGGAGTTCCTCAGCCTGCTCCTTGCACAGCCGGGCTGTTTCTTCGTCGCCCCGACCCGTGGCCAGGTCGCCGAACAGGCTCAGGTTCTCGCACAGGAACCAGGCGAGCCACACGCTCTCCCCCCTGCCCTCGCGGCCGACGAGATTCATGCCGTCGTTCCAGTCGCCGGCCCCCATGAGCGGGAGACCATGCCGGCCAAAACGCAGACCGTGCTTGATCGAGCGCACGCAGTGCTCATAGAGAGACGCGAGTTCGTTAGAGCGCTGTGGAAGGTCGTAGTAGGCCTCCTCGTCCGGACCCAGAGGCCGGCCCTCGAGGAAGGGCACCCGTTCGTCGAGCACGCCCGTGTCACCTGTCGTGAGCACGTACCTGCAGGTCGCGTACGGTAACCACAAGTAGTCATCCGACGAATGAGTCCGCACGCCCTGTCCATCCGGTGGATGCCACCAGTGCTGCACGTCACCCTCACGGAACTGGCGCTCAGCACAACGGATTAGGTGCCCGCGCGCGACCCATGGTGTCGTATGGAGCAGAGCCATTGTGTCCTGCAACTGGTCGCGGAAACCATAGGCTCCCCCCGACTGATAGTAGCCGCTGCGCCCCCAGACTCGGCACGAGAGTGTCTGATAGACGAGCCATCCGTTGGTGAGCAGGTTCAGAGCGTCATCGGGGGTCTCCAGATACACGGCACCCAGCACACGATTCCAGTGCGCCCACACCGCCTCCAGGGCCTGACGCGCTCCGGCGGCACCGCTGAATCGTTGCACCAGTTCCTGGGCATCGGCCCGACTATCTCCCGCCCCGATAACGAAAACGATGTCCCGTTCTTGCCCGTCGGCGAGCTCGAGCTGAGTCTGAATAGCCGCGCACGGGTCGAAGCCGGCGCCCGTCCTGCCGGACAAGCGCACCCGCCGCAGGGCCGCGGGGTCCGCCAGGGAGCCGTTGCGCCCGATGAACTCGGCGCGGCTTCCGGTGACGGTGCGCCGTCCTTCGCCGGCTTGAGCGAAGAACACTCGCCCGGGCCGGTGCCGGGAATAGGGATTACGGGCAAAGACCGCGCCGGTGACTGCATCCTTCTCGGTCACGACGTGCATGAGATTGCCATGTCGCCACTCGCCCAGCACCAGTTCCCAGTACCCAGCGAGCGACAGCCGGCGGGCCCGTCCCGAACTGTTGCGAAGTTTGATCACCGCGAACTTGACAGGTGCGTCCATGGCCACATACGTGGTCATCTCGGAGAAGATGCCGGCTTCGTAGTGCTCGAAGATGCTGTAGCCGAAGCCGTGCCGGCACTCGTATCCCGAGCGACCGCGGGCGGGTAGTGGGGTGGGAGACCAGAAGGCGCCCGTTTCCTCGTCCCGGATGTAAAACGCCTCGCCACTGCTATCCCCGACCGGATCGTTGTGAAAGGGCGTCAAGCGGAACTCGTGAGCGTTATCCGTCCACGTGTAGGCACTCCCGCTCTCAGTGACGACCGTCCCGATGAAGGGACTGGCGATCACGTTCGCCCATGGGGCAGGCGTAGTCTGGCCGGGTTCCAGGCTGATGACGTATTCGTGGCCATCGCGCGTGAATCCGCCCAGGCCGTTATGAAAGACGCTCTCTCGCTGGGGCAGCGTCTCGACCGTATCCACAGCCTCCTGGCGCGAGGGCTCGAACGCCGCGGGCAAACGCTCAGCCGGCACGCGACGCCGTGCCTGCTCGGCCAGTGTCTCGACCGTGTCGGTCAGCACCACGCGTGCGACGGTCTGGAACAGCACCCGGTCTTCTTCGGACAGCTCCTCAGCCCGCCTGACGAACACGCCGCCGGGCTTGTCGACGACGGTCGCCTCGGGTCCCGCATTGATGAGGCTCACGATCTCGTCCTGAAGAACGGCCCGGTAGCCCGAGAAGTCCTCGTTCAGTATCACCAGGTCTGCCGCCAGGCCCTTGATCCTCCAGTAGGCGTGAGCCTGTAGCGCCTGCTTCACCAGGTCGATGCGGCTCCGGTCACCGATGCGCACCAGGACGATGGGCAGATCACCCGATATGCCGAAGCGCCACAGCCCAGACTGCCCGAGTCGGTTGCGCTCGATTATGTTGGATGCGGCTCGTCTGAGAGAGCTACCGTGGATGACCGACGTGGCCAGCCTGCCATAGACCTGAGCGTCCGCCTCGGTGACGTTGAGGAGGCGCAGGGTCTCCTGACTCTGGAACCAGGCCATCTCGAACGCACGCTCGACGAAGTGCCGGTCGCGATACTTGTCGACCAATGCCAGAGCCCCCTCGCGAGTCTCGACAACGCCGGAGATCAGGTGAGCGGCGATCGACTCGTCGGGGGCCAGCGTCGCCGCGCTACGGATCGCCACGATGGGATCGAGCACGGGTCCCTCGGTGTTCGACAGAGCCGCCGGCCGGCCGGCGTCGAACGCCAGCGGGTTTGCCGCCGTTCTCCCCCGCCCGATGAACCGAGCGCGGTCGGTCTCGTACGAGGTGTCGCCGGCATCGGCGCCCGGCACCACCAACAGATGGAGCATCCAGGGCGTCCTCTCTTGAGGCTCTCGCGGCCTACGCCTGCAGAGGATGCCGCCCCGCCCGGGAAGGATCTCCGTCTGCACGAACAGGTTGCTGAACGCGCGGTGGGCCAGGTCGGCGTTCAGGGGCGCCATGACCACTTCGGC
>JAFGIH010000351.1 GCA_016929985.1 Thermoleophilia bacterium
GCGGAAAATCTCTCTGGCCCCCATCGTGATGCTGACCGCCCGCGCCTCCACGGCGGACGTCGTGGAGGGCCTCGAATCGGGCGCCGACGACTACGTCACCAAACCGTTCGAGTTCCCCGAACTGCTCGCGCGGGTCCGCTCGGCGTTGCGCCGGGCGTCGCTGGGAAGCCCGGCGATCGCCGACACTGCTCTGACGGACACGGGGGCACCGGCGGCGACGCCTTCCCTGTCTCTGGGCCCCCTCACTATCGACCCGGCCGCCTACTCGGTGCGCCGCGGCAGCGACGAGATCCCCCTCACAGTCACGGAGTTCCGTCTTCTCTACGAATTGGCCCGCCATGCCGGCCAGGCGCTCACGCGCGACCAACTGCTCGAGCTCGTGTGGGGCTACTCGTATTTGGGCGACAGCCGCCTGGTAGACGTGCACGTGCAGAGGCTGCGGGCGAAGATCGAGCACGATCCCGCTCACCCCGCTCTCGTGCTCACAGTCCGGGGTGTGGGCTACCGGGCCGACCGTCGCGAGGAGCCCTGATGATGGGCAGAGGCGCGCCCTGATGGCCCGCCAGGCCGGCCGGCACCTATCCGCGGCTCGGCGCTCGCTCGCCCGGCGCGTCGCGCTGATCTTTGCGGCCGCCGTTGTGGTCACCGCCCTGGCTCTGGCGCTCTCCGCCTACTTCATCACCAGAGCCGCACAGGAGCAGGAAGCCCTCGACAAAGCGCTGACGCAGTCTAGGTTCAACCTCTTCCTCGCCGACTCCATGCTTCCCACCGAGCCCACGGAAGCCGACTACGAGCGGCTTGTCGACGCATTCCAGATCAGGGGTGATTTCGCCACCTTGATCCAGGTCGGGGATGACCCTCCCTACGTCTCCGGGTTCAACGTCACGCGTGAGCTAATAACTCCCGAGCTCGCGGCCAAGGTGGCCGAAGACCGCATCGGCTATCAGACCGTCATGGTCTCGGGTAGACAGACCCTGGTAGTGGGCGGCCCCGTCCGCGCCGGACAGTCGACCGTATACTTCTTCTACCCTCAGCAAGCCAGGCTCGCCGACCTGGCGAGACTCCGCGACATCCTCATCGTGGGAGGAGTGATCCTCGCCGTCTTGGGCGCTATCGCCGGGTATCTGCTGGCCAGACGTCTTCTGCGGCCGGTCCGGCAGGCAAGCAAAGCGGCGGTGCGGATGTCGCAGGGCGATCTCGATATCAGGTTGCCGGCGGGCTCTGACGAATTCGGGGTGCTGGCGGCCTCTTTTAACCGCATGGCGGAGAATCTGCAGGCCAAGATGCTCGACCTCGAGGCGGGCCAGGCGCGCGAGCGCCGGTTCGCGGCCGACGTCACCCACGAGCTCCGCACACCCGTGTCTGCGCTGGTGGGCGAGGCGTCTCTCCTCAAGACTAGGCTGGAAGCCGACCCGTCGGCCTGCCCTCCCGAGGTCACCCGCCTGGTCTCGATGGTCAACACAGACATCACGCGCCTCCGGCAGCTGGTCGACGACTTGCTCGAGATCAGCAGGCTGGAAGCCCAGTCGGCCGAGACGGTGATGGAGCCCGTGGATCTGGAGCCATTCCTGAGCCAGCTGTTACAGGTCCACGGGTGGTCCGACAGCGTCAGACTCCTCGTCCGCCGGGCCACTCATCAGATCGATCCCGGCGCGAGCCGGACCGATGCGATACCGCCACCCGGCCTTGTACTCCACGCCGACCGTCGCCGTCTCGAACGCATCGTGGTCAACCTGGTCGAGAACGCTCTGAAACATGGGGCAGCGCCGGTGTCCGTCGAGGCGCACGTCGATCTCGGCGCTGCTCCTGACGGACCTGAAGAGGGCCGGCTCGTGCACATCGCCATCAGCGACAGCGGCCCCGGTATCCCGGCCGAGCACCTGTCGCATGTCTTCGACCGCTTCTACAAGGCCGACCCCAGCCGTTCGTCCAGTCGGGGGAGCGGCCTGGGCCTCGCCATCGCACGCGAGAACGCGCGTCTGCTCGGAGGCGACATCACCGCCGGCAACGCACCCGGAGGGGGCGCACGCTTCGTCCTCACCCTGCCCGCGGCCGCTTCGTAACACTATCGTTACCAGATCGCGGCAGGCTTGTGAGGTTCGTGGGTAAACATGAATGCGTAAGGGTTTGACACCACCAGGAGGCCACAGTCATGAAAAGAACGTTCCCTACCGCTGGATCCAGGTCCGCCCGCGCGGCCGGCCTGCTGTCGATACTGCTCGTCGCAGCGCTGGCCCTCGTCATGGCGGGGTGCGGGGCGAACGGCGAGGTCGGCGACGGCGGCACCGTCAGCACGACCGCGCCGGCTCCGATCACCACGACCACGAACACTACCGACACCGTCGAAGAAACCACGACCACGGCTGTGTCTCAGACCACTACAACGGTCGCTGAAGACACCATGGCGGTCAGAGTCTACTTTTCCAGTGGGGAGAAGATCTGCGCGACCACGCGCGAGATCCCGAAGACCTTGGAGGTCGGCGCCGCCTCTATGAGAGCGCTCCTCGAGGGCCCGACGGACGCCGAGGAGGAAGCCGGTATGGTCAGCAACATCCCCGAGGGCACCACCTTCCTCGGACTCGACGTCGCCGACGGAGTGGCTACAGTCGACCTCTCCCAGGAGTACTCTTCGGGAGGGGGCAGTCTCTCCATGTTCATGCGACTGGCCCAGGTGGTCTTCACGCTGACCCAGTTCCCGACGGTGGAGGGTGTGAACTTCAAGCTCGATGGTGAGCCCATCGACGTGCTGGGCGGAGAAGGCATCATCATCGACCATCCCCAGACCCGGGCCGATTACGAGAGCATGTCGCCGGCCATCCTGGTGGAGTCGCC
>JAFGIH010000352.1 GCA_016929985.1 Thermoleophilia bacterium
CCGACGCCATCGAGCGCGGCGAAGACCGGCAGGCCTTCAAAGACACCATGAACCGCCTGGGCATCGAGATGCCTCACAGCGAGATCTGCTACTCCGTGGATCAGGCAGCGGCTGTAGCGGCCCAGCTGGGATACCCGGTGGTCATCCGCCCCGCCTACACCATGGGCGGGACGGGCGGCGGGATCGTCTACAACCGCGAGGAGTTGGGCGTGGTCACCGAGCGCGGCATCCGCGCCAGCCTGGTGGGCCAAGTGCTGGTGGAGGAAGCCGTGATCGGCTGGGAGGAGTTGGAGCTCGAGGTCGTCCGTGACTCCAAGAACCAGATGATCACCGTCTGCTTCATCGAGAACGTCGACGCGATGGGCGTCCACACCGGTGACAGTTACTGCACCGCCCCCATGCTGACCATATCCCCGGAGCTGCAAGACCGGCTCCAGCGCCACTCGTACGCTATCGTGGAGGCCATCGAGGTCATCGGCGGCACCAACATCCAGTTCGCCCACGATCCCAAGACCGACCGGGTGGTGGTCATCGAGATCAACCCGCGCACGTCGCGCTCCTCCGCGCTGGCCTCGAAGGCCACGGGCTTCCCCATCGCCATGGTCAGCTCGCTGCTGGCAGGCGGCCTGACGCTGGACGAGATCCCCTACTGGCGCGAAGGCACTCTCGACATGTACACGCCTTCCGGCGACTACGTGGTGGTGAAGTTCGCCCGCTGGGCCTTCGAGAAGTTCCGCGACGCCGAGGACAAACTCGGAACCCAGATGCGCGCCGTGGGCGAGGTCATGTCCATAGGCAAGAACTACAAAGAAGCCCTGCAAAAGGCCATACGTTCTCTCGAAACAGGGCGCTACGGCCTCGGTTTCGCCAAGGACTTCAACACGAAGTCGCTCGACCAACTCATGGCCATGCTCAAGGAGCCCACCAGCGAGCGACAGTTCATCATGTACGAGGCCATCCGCAAAGGCGCGACGACCGAAGCGTTGCACGCCCGCACCCATATCAAGGCGTGGTTCATCGATCAGATGCGGGAACTGGTGGAACTGGAGGAGGAGATCCTCGCGTACCGAGGCGCCTCGATCATCCCCGACGAGCTCTTTGCGCGCGCCAAGAAGGACGGTTTCTCCGATGTCTATCTGGCCAAACTCCTGGGTTGCTCCGAGTCCCAAGTCCGCGACCAGGGGGAGGCGCTGGGCATCGAACACGGTTATGAGGCGGTGCCGGTGAGCGGGGTCGAGAACGCCGCCTATTACTACTCCACCTACAACGCGCCCGACTCCGTCCCGGTCAGCGACCGCCGGAAGATCATGGTGCTGGGAGGCGGGCCCAACCGTATCGGCCAGGGCATCGAGTTCGACTACTGCTGCGTCCACGCCGCCTTCGCCCTGCGTGACGCGGGCCTCGAGTCGATCATGGTCAACTGCAACCCCGAGACCGTGTCCACCGACTACGACACCTCCGACAAGCTCTACTTCGAACCTCTCACCGTCGAGGACGTGCTCGCCATCTACCGCAAGGAGCGCCCCGAGGGCGTGATCGTGCAGTTCGGCGGCCAGACGCCGCTCAACATCGCCCGCGACCTGGAGAAGGCGGGCGTGCCCATCATCGGCACCAGCCCCGAGACCATCGACCTGGCCGAAGACCGTGATCGCTTCCGCGGCATGATGGAGCGCCTCGGCATCCCCATGCCCGAATCCGACATGGTGGTCAGCGTGGAGGAGGCGCGCCGCGCCGCCCAGCGGATCGGCTACCCGCTGATGGCGCGGCCCAGCTACGTGTTGGGCGGCCGCGGCATGGAGATCATTCACGACGAAGAGATGCTCGTGCAATATGTCCAAGCAGCCGTGGACGTGACCCCGGAGCGCCCCATCCTCATCGACAGGTTCCTCGAAAACGCCCTGGAGTGCGAGGCCGACGCCCTCTCCGACGGCACGGACGCCTTCGTGCCGGCCGTCATGCAGCACATCGAGTACGCCGGTGTGCACAGCGGCGATTCGGCCTGCGTCATCCCGCCCGTGTCGATCCCCGAGAAACATCTGGCCACCATCAACGAGTACACCAAGCGAATAGCGGTGGAGCTCGGCGTGGTGGGCCTCATGAACATGCAGTACGCCATCATGGACGACGTGGTGTACGTGCTGGAGGCGAACCCCCGGGCCTCGCGGACGGTGCCGCTGGTCTCCAAGGTCTGCAACGTGAACATGGCGGGCCTGGCCACCCGGCTGATGCTGGGCGAGAAGCTGGGCGACCTGGGCCTCACGTCGAAGACCATCCCCTACTTTGGAGTCAAGGAAGCGGTGTTCCCCTTCAGCATGTTCCCCGAGGTCGACCCTCTGCTCGGCCCTGAGATGCGCTCCACCGGCGAGGTGCTGGGCATGGCCGACTCGTTCGGGCTCGCGTTCGCGAAGGCGGAGGAAGCGGCCGGTCAGCGCTACCCGCTCGACGGCGTCGTACTCATCACCGTGGCCGAGCGCGACCGCGAACTGGTGCTCCCGGCCGCCCAGGCCTTCTACGACCTCGGCTTCAAGATCCGGGCGACGGCCGGCACTCACGCCTTCCTGACGGAGCACGGCGTCGTGTCCGAGCCGATCCTCAAACTGCACGAAGGACGGCCCAACATCGAGGACGCCATCAAGAACGGCGAGATCCACCTGGTCGTCAACACCCCGGCGGGCAAGTCGAGCGAGTTCGACGATTCATACATCCGCAAGGCCGCCATCCGGTACAAGGTGCCCTACATCACCACCACCACGGCGGCCAAGGCCGCGGCGGGCGGCATAGCCGCGACCCGTATCTCCCGGGGAGCCGTGCGCTCGCTGCAGAGCTACCACTCGGCGATCAAGTAGCGCCGCGGCCCGCGACCCCTCCGGCGATGCCGGACGGAGCGGCCGCACCGGCGTCCGAAGGGCCGCAAACCCGCATGGATACAGGAGGCCGCTGGGAGCGAATTTCGTGGCCGCTGAGGTCACCCGCAGATAGCGATGTTTTCGTCTCTCGCGGAGGCCCCAAACCCATTGACTTCGCCCAGAAGACGACTAGAATCATGAACAGAGTCCCGAGAGTTCAGACGCAGCGTCTGAGGTGCTTACAAGGGGACCCGCAGAGGAAACGCGGAGACAAATGACCGCGGATTAC
>JAFGIH010000353.1 GCA_016929985.1 Thermoleophilia bacterium
CGCGAGGAGGTCATCGTCAAGCCGGTCGAGGAGGTGTTGTTCGCACTTGGGTTCTGCGGGAATGCCCTCCAGGGGCTATCGGCTCGTCACCTGAGTCTGGTCGTGCCCCGGGTGGACGACTGCATCTCGTTGCTGCTCAACCGGGGGTGCACGCGGGAGGAGATCCCGCGCAACGCTCGCCACTATTACCTCACCAGGGGCTGGTTCAGTCACGAGAGTTCCTTGAAAGAGGCTTTTGATGACTGGGTCGTGCAGTTCGGAGAGGAGAGGGCTGCCGGTCTGAGGAAGAAGATGTTCGCCGGCTATGAGCGTGTCAATCTGATCGACACGAAGGCCTACGATGTTGCGGAGTGCCTCGGGCAGGCCCAGGATATCGCCGCCGATCTCGAGTTGGAGCATGGGATCGTCCAAGGCTCGGTACAACTGCTCGAAAGGCTGTTCAAGGGAGAGAGAGATAGCGAGATAGTGGTTATCCCTCCCGCCGAGATGATCGGATTCAACCATTTGTTCACTGCGAAGAACTGAGGAGGCTTAGAGTGGAGACTCGAGTAGCCGGCGCGACCCGCGAGGTGATCATCGGAGGGGGACGCCCGACGGTGTTCATCGGGGAGCGCATCAACCCCACCGGTAAGAAGCGGCTGGCCGAGGCACTGCGAGCCGGTGATCTGAGCGTGGCTCGCGAAGAGGCCATCGCGCAGGTGGCCGCCGGCGCCGACATCCTCGACGTGAATGTGGGGGCCACCGGCGTGGATGAAGAGACCATGCTTCCTCTCGCGGTGCAGGCCGTGGCCGAAGTGGTCGATGTGCCTATCTGCATCGACAGCCGCAAGATCAACGCTCTTACCGCTGCGCTGGCCGTCTGCCCGGGCCGGCCTATCGTCAACTCGGTCACCGGGGAAGAGTCGTCACTCGAGACGGTGCTCCCGCTGGTCAAGAAGCACGGGGTCCCGGTGATCGGCCTGACTCTCGACGAGAAGGGCATCCCGTCCGATGCCGAGACGCGTGTGGCTATCGCCCACCGCATCGTGGAGAGGGCGGAGGCCATCGGTATTCCTCGTGAAGACGTGATCATCGACTGCTTGACGCTGTCCTTGGGTGCTAACGTCAAGGCCGGACTCGGCACCCTGGAGGCGACGCGGCGGGTGAAGGACGAACTGGGCGTCAACCAGACCCAGGGCTGCAGCAACATCTCTCACGGGTTGCCGAATCGTCCGGTCCTGAACGGCGCTTATCTGGCGCTCGCCATCGAGGCCGGACTCACCTGTCCCACCGTTGATGTTGCTCAGGTGAAGCTGGCTGTTCTCTCGGCGGATCTCGTCTTGGGTCGGGATGACTATGCGATGCGGTTCATCGCTGCGTTCCGGGAGATGCAGCAAGCGGCCGCGCAGTAGCCCAGCCTCCCACGACAGACGCCCTGGGAATCGGCCCAAGGAATTGACCGCGCGCTCGCGACGTGCCACAGTAGGGTCACGCACATCGGATACGGAACAGCTATTCCATCAGACAGAATAACTGGCGAGAGGGAGGTAGGGCTGGGGTGCAATGATGGCGTCGGTCGGAGTTGCCGGAGAGCAGCACCGGTTCGGACGCAAGTCAGGCGTGTAGAAGCGGACAGATAGGATGTTTCGAGAGTATCGAAGCTCCAAGAGCCGGGAGGGACATTGACTATGAGCGACACACAAGAGAAAAAGCCGGCGGCCTCCCCGGCCGGTCGAGGGGTATCCAGGCGCGAGTTTCTCAAGATAGCCGGGCTCACCGGCGTGGCCATCGGCGCAGGCACGGGTCTGGGCGGTGTGCTCGCCGCATGCGGCGAGGACGAGGAGCCTGTCACTACGACCGCGGCGGGCGCTACCACGACTGTGGCCGCCGGCGGTGAGGCGGGTCGGCCGGTGAAGATCGGCTGGGTCACCATGACCACCGGCATGTACGCGGGTTTGAGCGAGCCCGATGATTTCCTGTTGCAGCAGGCGAAGGACGCCATCGGTGATGGGCTGGTCTGCGCCGACGGCAAAAAGCACCCCATCACCTGGATCGTCAAAGACAGCCAGTCCGACTCGAACCGTGCCGCCGAGGTGGCGGGAGAGTTGATCACAGGCGACAAGCCTGACATCGTGTTCGCCGGGATGACCCCCACGGTCAACATCCCGGTTGGGCAGCAGTGTGAGGCCAACGGCGTGCCTTGCATCACGTATGGTTGCCCTATGGAGCCTTGGTTCTTCGGCATGGGGGGAGACCCGGCAGTCGGCTTCAAGTGGGTCAACAACGTGTTCTGGGCGATCGCCGATCTGAACGCGGTGTACATCGGTCTGTTCAACAAGCTGCCGACCAACAAGAAGGTGGCCTGTCTCTACGCCAATGACCCTGACGGTATAGCAACCGCCGATGAAGCGACCGGCTTCCCGAGCGCCCTGAAAGAGGCCGGGTATACCTGGCTCAACCCGGGTCTTGTGACTGGTGGCACAGAGGACTACTCCAGCGTCATCAACCAGTTCAAAGCCGAGGGCTGCGAGTGCCTGAGCGCGCTCATGAATCCCCCCGATTTCGCGAACTTTTGGAAGCAGGCAAAGCAGCAGGGGTGGATACCTAAGGTGACCGCCGTCGGCCGGGCCATCCTGACCCGTCCGGACATGGATGCCGTCGGTGACATCGGCAACGGCCTGAGCCTCGAGGTGTGGTGGGAGAAGACCCATCCGTTCAAGTCGTCGCTCACGGGTCTGAACTGCCAGGAGCAGGTGGCAGCGTGGGAGGCCGTGAAGACCGGCCCGTACAGCCCCGCCCTTGGCCTCACCGGTGGCGCCGGCTTCGACGTCATCACCGACGTCGTGAAGCGGACGGCCAACCTGGACGATCCGGCTTC
>JAFGIH010000354.1 GCA_016929985.1 Thermoleophilia bacterium
ATGCCAAAGATCCATATACCGAAGGCCACTCGCAGCGGGTATCAGATTATTCTCTCGCCATCGCCCGCCAGCTGGACATTGCCAGCGAGACGATCAACCACCTGCGCATTGCCGGGCTGCTGCATGACGTGGGCAAGATCGGGGTGGCTGGCGACCTGCTTCGCAAGCCCGGCCCTCTGGATGCCGGCGAGGAGGACATGGTGCGGCGGCATGTGGACCTGAGCGCGGCCGTCATCAACGATATGCCTCGCCTGGCCCGGGTGGCGGAGGCCGTTCAGGCGCATCACGAGCACCACGACGGCGGCGGCTATCCCGCGGAGGTCTCCGGCGACGACATCCCCATCCTGGGCCGCATCCCGGCTATCGCCGATGCTTACTCGGCCATGACCCTGACCAGACCCTACCGCAAGGGCCTCACGCCCAAGCAGGCGCGAGACGAGCTGGTGAGAGCCGCCGGGACGCAGTTCGACCCAGATCTGGTCGCCAAGTTCATCCACATCCTCGACGCCCAGGCGGACGAGCCCGAGATCTCGGAGGCCGAAGCCGGTTAGCCTTCGGCTAGGAAGCTCCGTCCTTTGCCCGCAACTCCGCCGACGCTTTGTGAAAAGTGAAGCCCTCGCTGTCGGCGATCTTGGCCAGATGTGGGGTGAGCAGGCGCACTGCTTCGACCGTCATCTCCACATACGACGACCGCCGCATGAAGGTGTTCACCGACAGCGGCGAAGCGAAACGGGCCGAGCCCTCCGTAGGCAACACGTGGTTGCTCCCAGCGACGTAGTCCCCGAAGGCAGTGGGGGCGAGATGGCCGACGAACACCGCTCCCGCCGAACGCACCCGGCGTAGGAAGTCGCGCGGATCGGCCACCTCGATCTCGAGGTGTTCCGGCGCGTAGGTGTTGACGAGCGCTTCGGCCACGGCGAGGAAGTCTTCGCCCTGCGCGGGATAGAAGGCGGCCAGTCGCGAATCGGCTGCCTCACTTGGCGCGGCCTCACTGTCCGCGGCCTCGCCGGAGCCGGAAGCTCCCGCGGCCGGGGCCGGGACGGCCCCGTCACGTAGAGCGTCCAGCTCTTCCTGGACGGCCCCGCACAGAGCCTCCGAATCAGCCATCAGCACCGCGCTGGCCCCCATGCCGTGCTCTTCTTGGGCCAGGAGGTCCGCGGCGACCCAGTCGGGGCGGGCGGTACGATCGGCCACTACCAACACCTCGCTGGGCCCGGCCAGGCTGTCGATGCCCACCGTGCCGTAGACCTGGCGCTTCGCCTCCATGACGTAGGCGTTGCCCGGGCCGCAGATGACGTCGACCTTCGGGATGGTCTCGGTGCCGTAGGCCATGGCCGCGATAGCCTGGGCCCCTCCCACGCCGAACACCCGCGAGACGCCCACCAGCCGAGCGGCGGCCAGTATCGACTGATTCACCCTGCCGTCACGACCCGGAGGCGTGCAGATGACGAGCTCCTTCACCCCCGCCACGAGAGCCGGGACGGCGTTCATGATCACCGTCGAAGCGTAGGCCCCCAGACCGCCGGGCACGTACAGACCGGCTCGTTCCACCGGCAGATGACGGATGCCCAGACGTTGCCCCTGCGCGCCCTCCTCTTCCCAGTCAGGCACCAACTCGTGGCGGTGGAAGAAGGTACAGTTGTCGCGGGAGGTCTGAAGCGCCGCGATGAGAGCCGGATCGACCTCCCGGTACGCGGCCTCAAGTTCCTCAGCCGGCACCGCCAGCGTGGCAACGCTGGCCTGGGGCCAGTCGAAACGGGCGGTCGCTTCGACCACGGCGGCGTCGCCCCGGGTGCGGATATCGTCGAGCAGGCGGGCCACGACCTCGGTCACCTCGCGACTCGACGACTCCGAAGGCCGCAGGGCGCCGACCTCCTGAGCCACGGAGGCGCGCCCGAGGGGTCTGATGTTCACGACCGCGGCGCCGCCGTGGCGCCCTGACATACACAACTATCGCCCAGCAGCGCCTTCAACTCGGCGAACAGGGTGGTCTGCGGATCGACGCGGAAGCCGTCACCCAGGCGCAGACACCGAGCTCCCGCAGCCGTGCGCACGTACATGTCGACTGCGCACTGCCCGGGGAAACGCACCAAGATGCTCTTGAGGTTATCCACCACGCTCGCAGGGAAGCGCTCGCCGTCGACCGTGAGGGCCACGGGTTCGAGGCCGGTCTTGGGAACGAAGGCCTCGACGGCCAGCGGGATGAACTTGATCTCCGCCTCATCCTTGTGATCCACCCGGCCCTTGATCTTGACGACTTTGTCTTCCACCAATATTTCCTTGCTCTCCTGATAGATGGCCGGGAAGCACAGCATCTCAATCGAGCCCTCCAAGCCCTCGATCGTGACGAAAGCCATGAGCTCGTTGGTCCTCTTGGTGGTGATCCTTTTGACCGTGCCCACCATGCCGACGATAGTGGTGATCGCCCCGTCGGGCAACTCACTGAGTTGGGAGATCAGGTGGGCGGCCTCCCGCCGGACGTGGTGCCGGATGTCTTTCAGGGGATGCGAGCTCACATACAGTCCCAGAGTCTCTTTCTCCAAGGCCAGAAGCTCTTCCTTCGAGAAGTCTTCGTGGGGTATTTGCACCGGGGGATGCCCGTTCGTACGCTTGCCGTTGCCGGCCGCGGAGCCCTTGCTGTTTGTGCCGGCTTTGTCATCCGCGGGCTCCGGCTCCATGAGGAGGTCGAAGATGGAGCCCTGCCCCCGATCGGAGTCCGAACGGGTCTTCTTGCCGTGCGCCATGGCCTGCGGCATGACCATGAGCATCCCCCGCCGCGACGGCCCGATGGAATCGAGCGCGCCCGACTTGATGAGACTCTCGATGGCCCTCCCGTTGACCACGCCCAAGTCCAGGCGCTCGCAGAAATCGAACAGATCGCGGAACGGACCATCCTGTTCCCGGGCCTCGAGGATGTTGCGGATGGCAGTCTCGCCCACGTTCTTCACCGCGTTGAGCCCGAAGCGGATGCGCCCTTCGACGCCGCGGAAGTCGAGCACCGACTCGTTGATGTCGGGCGGCAGCACCTCGATGCCCATCTCGTTGGCCACCGTCACGTAGAAGGGCACTTTGTCCTTGGTGTCCATGACGCTGGAGATGAGCGCCGCCATATACTGCACCGGGAACTTGGCTTTGAGATACGCCGTGCGGTAGGAGATGAGCGCGTAGCAGGCCGCGTGCGACTTGTTGAACGAGTAGTCGCCGGCCTTCTCCATGAGCGACCACAGGTGGTCGATAGCCCGCGGCGCCGTGTCGGAAGCGGCGGCGCCCTCGCGGAACTTGGGCTCCAACTGCTCCATCTTGGCCTTGATCTTCTTGCCGATGGCCTTGCGCAGATCGTCGGCCTGGGCCGGCGTGAAACCGCCGATGCGCTTGGAGATCTCCATGAGCTGCTCTTGATAGATGGCCACCCCATGGGTGGGGCTGAGGATGGGCTCCAACCGGTCGTCCACGTACTTGATGCTGCCCGGGTCGCGCTTGTTGCGGGCGTACTCGGGGATGAACTCCATGGGCCCGGGCCGGTAGAGGGCCACCAGCGCGATGAGGTCGTCGAAGCGAGTGGGTTGGATCTCGCGCAGCGCCTCGCGCATGCCGCTCGACTCGAACTGGAAGACGCCCTCAGAGTCGCCCTTGGCCAGCATGCGGTAGGTCTCGGCGTCGTCGAGGGGGATAGTCTCGATGGAGAAATCGGGATGCCCGCCCTCGCGGATGATGCGCACGGCGCTGTCGATGACGTCGAGGTTACGGAGGCCCAGGAAGTCCATCTTGAGCAGTCCCAGCTTCTCGACGTCGGTCATGGACACCTGGGTGACCACCTCGGCATCGCCCTTCTGCATGAGCGGCAGATGATCGGTGAGCGGCCCCCGCGAGATGACCACGCCCGCGGCGTGGATGGAATCCTGGCGGATGAGGCCTTCGAGCGGTCGGGCCATGTCGACGACCTCGCGCACCTGCGGGTTGGAGTCGTAAGCCACACGCAGCTCGCACTTGGGATCGTTCAGGCAGTCGTCGAGAGTGATGTTGAGCACCTCGGGCACCAGCTTGGCGATGCGGTCTGACTCGCTGTAAGGCACGTCCATGACCCGGGCGGCGTCGCGGATGGCCTGCCGCGCCTTGATGGTGCCGAAGGTGGCGATCTGCGCCACATGATCGCGGCCGTATTTCTTGGCAACGTACTCGATGACCCTCTCGCGTCCGACCACCGAGAAGTCGATGTCGATATCGGGCATGCTGATGCGGTCGGGATTGAGAAAGCGCTCGAAGAGCAGTTCGTATTTCAGAGGATCGAGATCGGTGATGCCCAGCAGGTATGCCACCAACGAGCCGGCGGCCGAACCCCTGCCCGGGCCCACGGGGATACCCTCCCGTTTGGAGTAACTCACGAAGTCCCACACGATGAGGAAGTAGGGCGGGAAGCCCATCTTCTCCACCACGGCCAGCTCCATCTCCAGCCGCTCTCGGATCTCAGGGGTCACGGCGTCGCCATAGCGGCGCACAAGACCCTTCTCGCACTGCTCGCGCAGGTAGGAGGCTTCGTCATAGCCCTCCGGCACCGGGAAGGGCGGGATAAGCATGTTTTCCAGCTGTATCTCGACGTTGCAGCGCTCCGCGACCTCCAGGGTGTTGGTCACGGCCTCGGGATGGTCAGGGAAGGCCTGCAGCATCTCGTGCTCGTCCTTGAAGAAGAACTCCTCGGTCGAGAAGCGCATGCGGTTCTCTTCCGACAGCCGCGACCCCGTCTGGATACAGAGCAGTACGTCGTGCGCGGCGGAATCCTGCTCGCGCAGGTAGTGCACGTCGTTAGTCGCGACCAGCTTGAGGCCGGTGCGCTCCGCCAGCTCGATCATGCGCGGGTTGACTTCGACCAGATCGCGGATGCCCGTCTCCTGGATCTCCAGGTAGACGTTCTCCCGGCCGAAGATATCGATGAGCCGCTCCACTTCCGCGTCGGCAGCCGTGATCTGCCCGTTCTCCAGCGCCTTGGACAACCGGCCGCTCGGGCATCCCGAAAGGCATATGAGCCCCTCCGAATGCTCCCGCAGCGCCGAGTAATCCATGCGCGGCTTGTAGTAGTAACCCTCGAGGAAGGCCAGACTGCCCAGCTTCAGTAGGTTGCGATATCCGGTATTGTCGCGGGCCAGCAGCGTGAGATGCCAGCGATCCTCGTTCTGGCCCTCCTTGCGGAAGCGGTCTTCGACGACATATGCCTCGAGCCCGATGATGGGCTTGATGCCGGCCTTACGGCACTGCTGGTAAAACTGGATGATGCCGGAGAGCACCCCGTGATCGGTGATGGCGAGGGCGGGCATGCCCAGCTCCACCGCCCGGCTGACGAGATCGGCGATCTTGCAGGCCCCGTCGAGCGCGGAGTAGTGCGTGTGCACGTGCAGGTGGCAGAAGCGGGACACCGGCGGGGCGGGTTCCGGCTCTGTTTGGACTTCTGCGACAGGTTCAGACGAAGCCGGCAAGATAACAGGTCTCCCCGCGGATGCGTCACGTCGATGCGATACTACCGCTCGATTCTAACCGAAGGGGGCGGCGGCCTCAAGCGGGTTGGGGGGCTGAGAGCGAACAAAATCCGCTGCTAGCGGGTTTCGGTCACCGGGGAGGTAACGACCCGGCAGCGAGTGAGACCCCTGAGAGGGGTCGTCGCTTCGACTCTTACCCCCGCTCAGCAGACGGCGCCGCGTTGCTTCGCTCGCTGCGCTGTCTGCGGGGTGCGAAACTGCGCTCTGACCCCTCTCGGGTGTCTCCGCACCCTTCACGGCCTCTCCCCCGGTGACCTCATCCCTGTTTCCGGTGAACACCACTCTGCTGAGCCTTCCGTCAGTCCACGTTCGAGGACTTCGGGGTCTTGGGCTTCTTCGATGCCTTGGGTTGCTTGGGCTGTTTGGGCTTCTTGGACTCTTTGTTGGGTTTCTTGTCGCGTTGAAGCTCCATGTAGTGGCCCTCTCTGGGTCTCGACACGTTGGGGTCCGTTGGGGAGGTTACCGCGGCTGCAGAGAGTCGACAACCGGCTGCCGCAGGGATCAGGCCTGAAACGCCGATAAACAGCAGAGCCCTCCCACTCGGCGCCGCCCGCTAGGCCCAGCGCGGTGAAACAAGCGCCCCGCGAGGGCCGTGGGGGACGGAGCGTAGTTTTGCACCCCCGCGGGCGATGCCGCGAGCGAAGCAAAGCGGACCCGCCCGCTGAGTCGGGGGTGCAAGTCGGAGCGGAGCCCCCATGGCCCTCGCGGGGCCCCTGGCTGTAAGGCGCTGGGCCC
>JAFGIH010000355.1 GCA_016929985.1 Thermoleophilia bacterium
CTTGCTGATGAGATCGGCCATCATCCAGGCCCAGACGCCCACGCTGGAAAGGGCGACCGCCACGAACAGGGCGGAATCCAAGGCTTCGAACCCAGCCTGTGGGTCGCTAATTCGCAGACCAGTGCGAACGACCAAGCCGCACAGCACTAGCAGGCTCGCGACCACCAGGGCGTCACCAAGACGTTCCCTGCGCATCTTCGGTCTCCATTCCTTCTGTTGCTTCGGTCAGCCCTGGGCGCCGTGGCGGCTTGCTCTCAAGGCCTCCCACGCTGAGTCATTCCCCTCCAACCTCACCCTTATATTCGGGGCCGCGCCTTCTTGAGCTTCTTGAGAGGGGAGATGACGGCCGGGCGGGGTCACGGGGCCACCCTCTCGGGCGCGCGCACGAGCCATATTCCATCTGTGCCGTCGCGCTCAAGGCCCCGGCAAGCGACCCATCGAGAATCGGGCGACCACACAGGGCCGTACACCCCCCGCGGGCCGGCCACTATAGGATCAGAGCCGTCGGGTTTGCAGAAGACGAGCCGGAAACCCTCATCCCCGTGGTTGGCGCTCGGCCTCTTCAATTGGGTGTAGCAGATCTGCCTGCCATTGGGCGACCACTTGGGCAGGTAGTCATGGGGGCCGGAGGTGATGGGGCTGAACTCACCGGTCCCCACGTCCACCTGGTACAGCCTGGACTCGCCGTGTTCGGCCTCGGGACCGATGTATGCCGACACCACGATGCTGCGCCCGTCAGGCGACCAGGAGGGGGTGCCCCAGGCCAGCTGGAGGTCGTTGACCTCCAGTCTCACTTCGCCGTCTGTTCCGACCACGACCAGCCGGTAGCGCTCAGGCCCAAGAGGGTCATCCAGCGAGAACGCACGGTCCACGGCCAGAGCCAAAGCGGAGGCATCAGGATTCCAGGCGGCCCCGGCACGCGCGGGGAATTCGCTGATGACGCAAGCGGTTCCCCGCCCGAAGTCATATAGACGTATTGCTTGAGGCGCATAGTTGAAGTAGGCCAGATGGCGGCCATCGGGTGACCAGGCCACTGGTTCGCCAACAGCATCCAACTCTTCGCGCGAACCGCCGGCGAATGACAGCACCTCGACCTTGCCCGTGTCATTCTCAAAAGCCAACAGCGTGCCGTCGGGTGACACTGCAGGAGAACCCCCGCGGCACACGGGTCCCGTGTCGCCTGAGGTCAGATCCACACGCCAGACTTCCTCCCCCGCGTCGAATCCGCATCGCACGAAGTAGATCGCGTCAGCAGTGGAGGTCCAACGCGCGGACTCGTCCGCGTACTCCGGAGGAGGATCCGTCAAGCGAACGGCCGCCCCCTCGAAGGCTAGCGCGCCTCGCCCCTCTTCTCGACAGCCCGTTGTCAAAAGCATGAAGACAAGAACTGCCGAGCACAGAGCCGCCCTTGTGATCCCGCGCGCGGCAATCTTGACCATCGTGCGCACCTCCCGACTCACTCTTTACCCTCCACCTCCCACCTCACCTCCGCCTCCGGCTCCTTCGCATAGGTGCTCACTCACTCTGCCGAAGGGTCTCCCGGCATCTTCCGAAGCGCGACGACATGGCTGTCGTCTTCGCGGAAATAGACCTGCTCGCCGGCCTCCAGCGGACCCCAGGAACGATTAGCGCTCGGAACGAAACGCCACTGCCCGGCCACCTTACCGGAAGCTAGGTCAATGCACCTGAGTCGAGTCGGCTCCCCGAACTCCATGTCTCGCCTCTTCGCTTCCCCTACCACTAAATATGATCCACCTAAAACGGCCGGCCATCTTCTGGACGGGGAGGCGAGCTCAAAGCCTGGCGTGTGGGTGAACTCGTCGGTCACTTTACCAGTTGCCCCTTCTGCAGCCCACAGCAGCCATCCCTCATCGCTCTCGGGCCTGCCGGAAAAGCCATACAGCCGCCCTTGCGCCGCGAACAGCAGATCGGCCGACGGGTATGACCCGTTCCACATCGGGTGGCCGTCGGCAGCCGACAGACAGAGAACCTCGAGACCTGGCTCATCTGCTCCCACCTTATGATCGGGCTTGACGTACCCGAGATAGACGCGTGTGTCGTCTACGGCTGCTCGAAGGAAGGAACCTCGCCGTATCAACACCGTATGACGCCAGAGCAGTCGGCCGGTCTGCGCCTCTAGGCCGTCCACTCCGCTGACAAGGGACCCCTCCCGCGTGTCGTCCATCAGCCCCCACGGCAGCACGACCCGTGACGCTGAAACCAGAGGGACTCGGTTGAACAAGCCCCCAGGCAAATCGTGTTGCCACAACTCTCGGTAGTCGTCACCGGCTAAGGCCCGGACCTCTCCCGATCCGTCAGCTGCCAGTGCCTTGACCATCAGCACCATATCCCCGACGCCCTCCAATTTGTAGCTGCGCGGCCCGTCCTCTAGCACCTGTCGCGCCTGGCCATGCCGCGCCTCGAAGAAGACATGCCGCCATGTGCCCGGCAACTCACCACTAACATCAATGCCTATGGTAGTCTCGGTCACGGCCGCCGGGACATGTGGTGTTGTCATGCCAGAGAGTCTCGACGTCCATCGTATCTGTCCCGTAGCCGCCGATAGGCAGACAAGGCGCTGGGCGCGCGGCGGGGCTGGTCCTTCCAGGACAACTGCCACTGTATCTTCGTTCGCCCCCAGCAACACAATACGGTCTCTCCCGGCGTCCAACCGCCAGGCGACCAACCCCTGTCCGTGGTGGACTTCCGGCACAGAGACTCGCGCGGCTAGCTTGCCAACCTCTCGTGCACACCCCACCAACCCGGCGCCAATCAGGACCACCGCGGCCATCAGCCACGCGGCCGCACGCCGATTTCTGCTGATCCGGCCCAACATATTCTCGCTTCCCTTCTCATTTGGCTCCGTTCGCAGCTTGCTTTCTCAGCCTCCCC
>JAFGIH010000356.1 GCA_016929985.1 Thermoleophilia bacterium
AGAACGCCTGTCCTGACCGGCGCCTGGTGAGATCGACCTCGGGGCGTGGTTCGAAAGGGTCTCCGGTGGAGGAGGCGTTCCTGATCCTCTCCAACTTGAACGTCCGCTGTGCCTCGGCCTTGAGGCAGTGGGCTTCGAGATACCAGCCGTCCTGGGCGCGGAACAGCAGGTAGGGCTCGACGAGCCGCGAGCCCAACTCCTGCCGGGAAGCGCTGAAATAGTCCAAGGCTACGATGAAGTGGTCGCGGATAGCGTGGTTGAGCACGTCCACGATCTCGGGAGCGGGGGGGACCACGTCGTCCACGATCACCGAGCCCTCCGGACGGTCGTCCCCCACCAGAGCGCGGACCTTCTCGCGGACCGAAGCCAGGGATTCCAACCCTTCGAGCGCGAAGGAGTCACCCAGCAGATCGAGCGCGAGCAGAAGCGCGCGGGCCATCACCGGCGAGAGGCGCGCGGGCTCGGCAAAGGCATCGGCCATGACGTCGCGCACCACGTGGACGCCGTCCGGACCGGCCTCGGCGGTCAGAGCGTACGTGCCGCCTCCGAAGTTCATCAGGTTGATGAGCGAGAGGTCGTTCTCCACCTCAGCCCGCGTCAAGCCCAGATCGCGCTGAAGAGCATCCCACGCGACCAGCGGCCGCCGTTGCTCGTCGACTAGGTAGTGAAGCAGGGCGATGGCGCGCGCCAGGTGCTCTGCAGCCACAGGCGCCGTCTTCTCGAGGTCCTGCCGGGCAGACGGAGTCTTCGTAGTCGCCCGGGCGACCGGCGGATGGGCCGGCCGGCCGCCGGTCGCTTCGTCTACAGCCGTTTCGTCATCGGGCGCCGCCCCGTGGGCCCGTGCGACCTCGAGCAAGGCGTCTCGTAGTTTCGCGCGCAGTCTCTCCGGCTCGAGCAGCTCGGTGCAACCACCTGACCCGGCGAGCCACGACAGAAGTACGGACTCTTCCGCGTAGGGCACGCAGAAGAGGGCGCAGCCATCTCCCTCCTGCGAGAGCAGGGAGACGTGCGGTTCGAGCCTTTTCACCCACCAGGCAAGATCCTCTCCCACTCGGACGGTCGCCGTGCCCTTGCTTGGGCCGATGAGCCAGGGTGGGCGGGCGCGGTAACGGTCGGGGTCGTAGTCGGACGGCACTGAGAAGTCGCGCGATTTCTCAGTGAGGAACCGTACCGTCCCGACGATCCTGCCGAGCCGGAAGGTGCGGATGTCCTTGCGCAGCCGGTCATGGCCGACGACATACCAGTGGCCATGGATGAAGAAGAGACTGTAAGGGTCGAGCGTCCTCGCCAGGGTGCCGCCGTCGGCGCTGCGGTATGAGAAGCAGACGGTCTTGCACCTCGTGACGGCTTCCTCCAGCCTCGACAACTGCCTGCCGGCACGTTGCGCGTCCTCGTCCGGGGCGAGAGCCACCGGGAGTTGCTCGAGCTCGCTGCGCAGGGGGTCTTCGCGGCCTCGCAGGATGGCCGTCAGCGCCAGCCGGAGCGGTCGGGCATAGGCGAACCGGTCCTCCAGGGCGGCCAAGGCCAGAGACAGAGCCCGCGATTCGGCAGGGGTGAAGTCGACGGCGGGCAACCGGAAATCCTCCTGGGACAAAACGTACAACTGGACTTCGGTCGCCTCCGCGGTCTCTCCACTGCTCACCGCATGCACCTGGATGCCCACTTTCGCAAGGTCAGCCCTGTCGGCGTTGAACCGGCGGGCGAAGGTGTCGTCGCTCATCTCCGAATATCCCTCCACCGACATCTGGATATCGCGCCCGGTGGACGGGCGGGAACGGCTGAGCAGGTAGGAGAGCAGGGAGAGTTGGCGGATCAGCTTGTCTTCGTCGCGACTCATGCGCTAAGACTAGCGCACAAGGGCACGACGGGTCAGCGTCTGTCCGGACCGCGCTCTACAATGGTCGGACAGATGAGAACCACGCACCCCACAGGTCTGAAGCTTGTCATCGGGCCCGCCAATTCGGGCAAGATGGGCTACCTCATGAATTGGTGGAGGGAGCGGATGCGTCTGGCCCCTGTGGTGGTCACGCCCACGGTCCCCGATGCGCGGGAGTTGTCGAGGGAGATGGCGAAGCGCGCCGGCGGTCTAGTGGGCCAGTCTCCCGCTCTGACCTTCGACGGACTGGTGCGGCTGGTCTTGGGGCGGTCGCCGCGGTACGCCTCCGATCTCGAACGCTCCCTCCTTCTGCTGCGGATACTGCGTCAGGTGCCTCTGGAGGTTCTCGGCTCCACGCTGCCGTTCCCGGGGCTCCCGACCGCGCTCGCGGCGCTGCTTCAGCAACTGAGTGAGAGCGGCAGGCCGCCGGACGAGCTCGACCGCATCCTCGACCGTTGGGCATCCGAGCCCGCGGGTGGAGGTCTCGCCCGGGATATCCGCGCCTTGGCCGCCGCATATGCCGGTGAATCTGAGCGCTCAGGGCTCGTCGACCGTGCCACCGCGGTGCGCCAGGCGACGGCGCAGGTCGAGAGTTGGACCAGACCGGTGGCTCTCTACGGCTTCACCTCGTTCACCGTTGGCCAGCGGGCCCTGGTGGATGCGCTCGCCGGGCGCGTCGAGGTGCTCGTCGTCTTCACCTACGACCCCGCTCGTGCCGTCCACCTGACCACGGCCGACGAGATCGCCTGGTGGAGGGCACGGGCGACCGAGATCGAGCAGGTAGTTCCGGCCACTTTGGCCTACGACTCTCCCGCGATCGGTCATCTCGAGCGACATCTCATGAACGACGGGCCCCGACCGGGCGCACCTGCCAAGACGTCTGGCTCGCTGGGGGTCCGCTTCCTTCTCGGCTCAGGCCGGCGCGCCGAAGCGGAGCTCGCCGCCCAGGAGATGGCGGGCCTGTTGCGCAGCGGATTCCATGCCGGAGACATCGCGGTGGTCGTGCGGGGCCTGCAGCGCTGGAGCAGTCTCCTGGGGCAGGTCTTCGATTCATGCGGCATACCGTTTCACATGGATGACCGTCGCATGCTTACCGCGACAGGCCTCGGCAGCGCGTTTTCGAACGCCCTCGAGGCAGTCGCCCTCGACGACGCCCACAGCCTCTTCGCCTACCTGCGCAGCCCGTTCAGCGGCGTACCACCCGAAGAGGTCTGCGACCTCGAACTGCGCTACCGCCGGGGGACTACCACCGGAGCGCGCAGCGTGATCGACGCGGCGGATGGCACGGGTGTGGCCTCTGTCACGCGGCTGCTGACCATGGTCGAAGAGGCAGGCGCGGCGGCAGGTGATGATCGGCTGCGCTTCCGGCCGGAGGCGGCTGAAGTGCTGGCGGCGGGGATGCTGAGGGCGGGGCTCAGAGGCGCAACAGTCGGCAGTCGAGAGGTCGAGGACGACGCCCGCGCCTTCCACGCTCTGCAGGCAGCGCTCAAGACGGTGGCGGACATGGCTCCCGGCGGCGCCGACGACTCGCTCGATCCCCGGCTGGTGCTGCAGCTGCTGGCCCAAGTCACCGTACCCGCCGGCCAGGTGGAGGAGGGCGAGGCGGTGCAGGTGCTCAGCGTGCAGCGGGCCCGGGCGCGTCGCTTCAAAGCAGTCTTCATCCTCGGACTGGTAGAGGGGGAGTTCCCAGGGCGGACGGGCACGGTGTCGCTGCTCAACAGGTCACAACGCGACCGCCTCGACGCCATCGGAGGGGGGCTCTTCTCCCGCGAGACCGATCAAGAGGCGGGGCTTTTCTTGAGTGCCGTGTCCCGCGCCTCCCAGGTGTTGTTCTTGAGCGCCCGTGACGCAGAGGACGACGGAGGCGACGCTACGCCGTCGCATTTCTGGCAGTCGGCCAAACGACTTCTCGGCGTAGCGGACGGGGAGCATGCGGTCCGGAGTCTGGCCGACCAGGCCTTCGCACCTCATGCCGCTCCGACGCTTCGGCACTATCTGCGGGCCTGCGCCGTCCTGGGCCTGCCGCTCCCCTCTGATGCCGCGACCGATGCCGTGGCCGTACCCATCGCTGCCTGGAGCTGCCCTCCGAGCCGGCTCGTCACCCGTCAGGTGCTGGACGAACTCGAGAGCGTCGAGTGTTTCGACTCTTCGGCCTTGGAGTCATACGCGGGTTGTCCGTTCAGATGGTTCGTGGAGCGCGTCGTCGGCGTTGACGATGTCGACTTCGACCTCGACAATCGAGTGGTCGGTCAGTTGCTGCACAAAGCGCTGAGCGCCGTCTACCCACGGCTACACTCCGCGGGTCTCCTGCCCCTGCGCCGGGAGGGCGTCCGGGCCGCGGAGCAGATGGCGTCGACCGCCGTCGACACCCTCGTGGCGGGCGAAGACTGTCCGGGCAGTCCGGCCGAGAGGCGCCTCGCCGGTTGGCGTCTGAAGCGCATGGCGCGCAATCTGTTCGAGATGGAAGTCTCCGCGGCGGGCATGCTGGAGCTGTCTGAGACGGAGATGTGGGTAGGGGGACGTGAGGGGGTCGACATAGGCGGGTTCCGGCTCCGGGGGCGCATCGATCGAGTCGACCTCGCCACCCAGACGGGCGCTCTCTTCGTCTTCGACTACAAGACCGGTTCCATCCCGGCTCTTTCGGCTATCGGCGCCGGCGAGGGCCTTCAGCTGCCTCTCTATCTGATGGCCTTGGCGGCAGAGCGCCCTGACACGGTCGTGGGGGGAGGCGCCTACCTCGGTCTGAAGGACAAGAAGCGCGCGGGCGTGGTGAAATCAGACGCGGTGGAGGCGCTCGGCCCGCGTACCGACGGCTACCGGCTGCTGGACGACCAGGCCGCCGAAGAATTGTTCCACGCGACCCATGAGGTGGCGACGGCCGCGGTGGCGGGCATGCGGGCCGGAGTGATAGCACCGCGGCCCGATAGGACGTGCCCCTTCTGGTGCACGCTGGGGCCTGCCTGCCGGTCGCGGCGCGGAGGCTACCGGCCATGAACTGCATCGAGGGGATGGGCCTTTCGGAGGAGCAGAAGGTCGCGCTGTTCGATACCGGCCCGCGGGTGCTGGTGGCTGCGGGCGCCGGCAGTGGCAAGACGCGGCTGCTGGTTGCCTACTTCGTCCGCGCTCTGGTGGAAGAGGGCATCCCGCCCGAGCGGCTCGTCGCGGTGACTTTCACCCGCAAGGCCGCGGCCGAACTGGTCACGCGCATCAGGTCCGCGCTCGAAGAGTGCGGACGGGCCGATCTGGCCCGGTCTTTGGACTCCGCCACGGTCGGCACTATCCATGGCCTCTGCCGCCGGTTGATCGACGAGAATGCGTTGGAGGCGGATGTCGACCCGGTCTTCAGGGTCCTCGAGGCCGAGGCGACCGCCCTCGTCAAGGAAGAGGCGAACAAGCGGGCCTGGGACAGGGTGGCCGAACAGGCCGATGAGGCGATCTTGGAGGTCCTGGCCTCCAGGAGCGACTCTCTCCGTAAGGAGATCGTGCCCCTGTACGACCGGTTGCGAGGCATGGGCTGGGAGTGCCCGCAGGTGGAAGTGCAGGCGTCTCCCGCGCGCCGAGGCACGGAGGAGGGGCTGAGGACGGCCATCCGCGAAGCTCTGTCCGCGGGGTGTGCGGTGTCGAAACCGGGGGTGGCTCTGCAGGCCGACCTCGAAAGGCTGCAGGACTGCCTGCAGTGGCTGGACGCTCCGCTCTCGCTCCAAGAACGGGCCGCCGACCTCGCGGTCACCCAAGGGTTCTTCCCCAGTCGCAAGACCCGCACCATGGAGCCTTCGTTCGAGCCCGTGCGGGCAGCCCTCACCCGCTACCGGCAGACCTTGGCGGACGTGCGGCTCGAGTCGTTGGTGGACGCAATGAACCGGCTACTGAAGGAGTTTCACTCCGAATACACATCCTACAAACGGGAGCGGAGCCTGCTCGACTTCGCCGACCTCGAGCTGCGGGCGCGGGCGCTGGTCGCGCAGAAACCGGGCGAGGTCTCCAGATCCGTCCTGCCGGGCTCGCGCGTTCTGATCGATGAGTTCCAAGACACCAACGAGGTGCAATGCGGCATCCTCGAGGGGCTCAGGGCGGACAGGCTGCTCATGGTGGGCGACGAACGCCAGAGCATCTACCG
>JAFGIH010000357.1 GCA_016929985.1 Thermoleophilia bacterium
GTGCCCTGGATGGGCTACTCGCGGCAGGACAAGAAGAGCTGTCCGCGCGAGCCGATCACCGCGCGGCTGGTCGCCGACGTCA
Source organism: Thermoleophilia bacterium (assembly GCA_016929985.1). The sequence goes on from JAFGIH010000357.1 coordinate 83, forward strand.
TTCAGGCGGCAGGCGCCGACCGCGTGATCACCATGGACCTGCACGCCGGCCAGTTGCAGGGCTTCTTCAGCGTCCCGGTTGATCACATGACGGCTCTCTCGATGATCGCTGACTACTACAAGATGAAGGGTCTCGACGATATGGTGGTCGTGTCGCCCGATGCCGGTGGCATGAAGACTGCGAAGCGTCTGGCCGACCACCTGAACTGCCCCGTGGCGGTGCTCTCGAAGCTACGGCCCGAGCACAACGTGTCGCGGGTGATGTACGTCATCGGCGAGGTGGAGGGCAAGACGGCCATCATCATCGACGATATCTTCGACACTGCCGGCACTCTTGTGAACGGGGTGCAGGCCATCATGAGCAAGGGCGCCAAGGCGGTTTACGCGGCCTGCAGCCATCCGGTCCTGTCCGATCCGGCATATGAGCGCATCGCGGAATCTCCCCTCAAAGAGGTGGTTGTCACCGATACCATCCCCCTACGTGAGGGCGTGAATCGGGACAAGATTGTGGTACTATCGACCGCCGGTATCCTCGCGGATACCATCAGGAACGTGTTCGCCGACGAGTCGGTGAGCGAGCTATTCCAGGGAGAAAACCAGCTGTTCTAGCCGCTGAGGCTCTAGGAGACACACATGGACACTATCAAGCTGTCGGTACACGAACGCGAAGAGACCGGAAACGGTCCGGCCCGAAGGCTGCGCGCGAAAGGGCTCGTGCCGGCCATCACCTACGCCAAGGGCAAAGAAGCCACCTCCATCTCCATCGTACTCGACGAGCTCAGGGCCGCCGTGGCACATGGCCACAACGTCGTCTTGGAGCTCGACTTCGACAAGGGCGCCAAGGGCAAGAGCAAAGCCGGTAGCGCCCGGTACGCGGTCGTCAAGCAGATCCAGTACCATCCCACAAAGCGCAGCGTACTCCACGTCGATCTTCATGAAGTCGACCTGGCTGTGGAGATCGAGGCGCCGGTGCCTGTCGAGTTGATCGGCAGCCCCGCCGGTCTGGCAGACGGAGGCGTGCTGGAATGGGAACGGCGTGAAGTCGTGGTCCGTGCGCTTCCCTCCAGCATTCCGTCGACGCTCGAACTCGACGTCAGCGAACTGGCTATTGGTCACCACCTCTCGGCAGGCCAAGTGAAGATGCCTGAAGGCGTCACGCTCGCCGACGATCCTGAGACGCTCATCATCGCTCTCGTCCCGCCGCGGGTCGAGCAGGAGCCTGTTGCAGAGGCCGAGGCGGTCGAGGAACCTGAAGTCATCGGCGCTCAGAAGGAAGAGGAGTAGCTCCTAGGAGCTCCTAGGACGGAGTGGACGCCGACCCGATCTACCTGATCGTCGCGCTGGGCAACCCGGGGCCTGAGTACCAGTTCCATCGCCACAACGCGGGTTACATGGTGGGCGAGGAGCTGAGGAGGCGCCATGGGCTGCAGCGGCTCCGCTCGAAGTTCCAGGGTTTGGCGGTGGAGGGTCGCATGGCGGGCGTCCGCGTGCTGCTGCTGTTGCCCACCACTTTCATGAACTCGTCCGGCAAGGCCGCCGCTGAGGCTGTGCGCAAGCACAAGATTCCCGTGGAGCGGATACTCGTCATCCACGACGAGGTCGAACTGCCGTTCGGCGAGGTCCGGATCAAAGAAGGCCAAGGGCTGGGAGGCCACAACGGCCTGCGGAGTCTCCAACAGTGCCTCGGTTCCCGCGACTTCTGGCGGGTCCGGGTGGGGGTGGGCCGCCCGGAGCGGGAGGGCGAGCCGCTGATCGATCACGTGCTTGCTCCCTTCGCCGAGCCTCGCGAGGACGTGCTCCAGCTCATCGAGAAGGCGGCCGACGTGGCCGATGAGTGGCTTGCCGCGAGAAGCGGCGGCGCATGCCTCGACTGACCGACTTTCTTCGCGGCTACGCTCCGTTCGAGGAGATCGTCACCCGCGCGAACGCAACCGGAGCTGCTGAGGCCGGAGCGACGGCGGTCGGGGCCGGTGTCGAGGTCGCGGCGCCGACCTTCGTTCACGCGTTCTTGACTGCCGCGCTCCTGGAGCGCCGTCCCTGGCGTGACAGGACCGTCTTGGCCGTGGCCGCCAACCAGGAGGCCGCGTCCGACCTGGAACACGAGCTGACGCTGTACTGTCCAGGGCGCACCGTCGTCTATCTGCCCCCGCGCGGGGTCTGGTACGGCTCGGAGGGCGAGGTGCATGCCCCGGTGGCGGGTAGGCGGGCGCGGGCCGTGCACGCGCTGCGACAAGGCTCGCCCGTGCTGGTGGTCGAGGCGACCACGCTCATGGAGGGAGTGATCCCGCCGCCGGCTTCGCCGCTGACGATCGAGGCGGGCGGGCGGCACGAGTTCGACGATCTTGCTCAGCAGTTGGTGACGCTCGGCTACACCCGGGTAGACCAGGTGGAGGACGCGGGCGACTTCTCCGTACGGGGCGGGATCATCGACGTCTTTCCCGCCACCGAGGCGCATCCTGTGCGGGTGGA
>JAFGIH010000358.1 GCA_016929985.1 Thermoleophilia bacterium
GGCCCTGGAGGAAGACGCCACGGGCAGGGATCGTGGTGCCCCCGGCTGGAATCGAACCAGCGACACCAGGTTTAGGAAACCTGTGCTCTATCCACTGAGCTACGAGGGCACTGTGCCGATTTGCAGGGGTTTTCCTCTGCTGCGGCTCGGCAGAGGATACCACGAGTTGCTAATAGGTTGCTAAGACTGCGGGAAACGCGCTGTGCGGCTCCGGCGGATGCTTGACACCTTGGCTCCGCCACCTGCGCTACACATCGGCTCCGGCACCTTTGTTACAGATCCAGACGCGGCTATGGTACCTGCGCGACACTGGGTCCGGCAGCTACGCTTACACCCTGCCCTTCAAAAGCGCCGTCGCCAACAGGACGCCCGTCATCTGCGTCTAACTCAGCATGAGGCACATCGAGCGGGGGGAGTCGTCACGAGCCCAAGGCAGGTACAGGATGGGACTGCGCACATCGTTCAGGGCGAGGTCTCGAGCCGCACTATCGCCTCCGCGGCGGCCGGCCGCCACCTGGCCTTCGAGGTGATCGTCCGCGAGTACGACGAGCGCCTGCGCGCCTTCACCTTCAACCTGCTGCGCGACCGCAACGCCATGGACGACGTCCTCCAGGAGGTCTACCTCAAGGCGTATCGGGCCCTGCCCGGGTTCCGCAGCGAGAGCCGCCTGAGCACCTGGCTGCTGCGCATCGCCTACACGACCTGCGTCTCCCATCTTCGCGCGGCGGGCCGCGAGCCGCTGCCTGACTCCGAGCTCGTCGAGGGCCGTGGCGGCGTCTCCTTCGAAGAGCTCGTCGAAGGGCTCAGTCTGCGCGGACAGCTGGCCGCAGCCCTTGCGACACTGCCCGCCGAGCTGCGCGCCTGCCTGCTGCTCGTCTATCGCGAAGGCCTCACCTACGAGGAGGCGGCGTCCGTGCTCGGCGTCGCGCCCGGGACTGTGGGCTGGCGTCTCCACGAAGCGCGCAAGCGTCTGGCGGGCGCCCTGGAGGAGGTGCAGAGCCTTGTCTGAGACGGCCGAACATCAGTTCAGCGAGCTGCTGCGGCGCGAGACCGAGGCGCCTGAGCACGGGGAGGGCTTCAACGCTCGCCTCTCGCAGGGGCTTCACGCCGTCGATCGAGAGCTGGGCCGCGAGCGGCGCCGAGCGCGGCACTGGCGGCCCGTACTCCTATCCGCGGCCCTTGTCGGCCTCGCCATCACGATCCCTGCCCTCATCCTGAGCGGCTCCTCATCGACCCCGACGCCGGCCGAGCTGACTGCCATGGCTGGGGTCATACAGCGCTGGGAAGAAGTCGACTTCCTGCCGTGGCCCACCGACTACTACAGCGCCGACCGCCTACCCGAGGCTGTCCACAAAGAGATGGCGGCACGGCGCCTGGCCGTCGCGGAGGTCGTCGGCACCAAGGAGTTCCTCGCCTCCCATGATGTGAACAGGGATCATGCCGGCACTCTGGAGGAGTTCCACAAGGGTGGCGAGCCCATCATCGTCGAGAACCACCAGCAGGTCCTCAAGGTGACCTATGAGCGTACCGAGCTCGACGGTGACGTCGTCGTGCGAGTCACCGAGTGGCATGGCGAGGTGAGCGCCTACTGGGACGACGAGCAGCAGCGCCTCACGCGCTACCACAAGATCGACGGCACGCCCGTCTTCGAGTACACGCTGCGCGGGTCGGGCGATACGTGGCGGCTGGTCAGCAGGCGCCAGGTGGAGATCTCCGCGGATGCCTCGATCGACCAGTTCGGCCCCAACACCCCGCACGAGCAGCAACCGATTCGAGCCGATTAGGCCTGACGGCGGCTTGTGAGGGAGACGACGTTGTCGAGGGCGGGCTTCGCGTCCTCGAGCGCCTTCTCCTCGGCGCGCTCGAGCGCGGCCCGGGTAACATCGTCGAGCCCGGCCACGGCCTTCGCCCTGGCCGCCGTCGTGAGGCGCACGTAGTGCCGCAGCGTCGTCGCCGGATCCCCGTGGCCGAGCCACTCCTGGGCCTGCTTCACCCCGTAGGTCTCGTACACCCAGGTGCCGAAGGAGTCCCTCAAGCCGTGGAGGGGCAGGTGAGGGTCGATCCTCTGCCGGGCCACCCAGTTCCACCACTGGCTCTTGAGGGAGGAGGGCGCCATCGGCGTGCCGTCCTTCTTGGGGATCACGTGGCCGGCCTCGTTCCAGCTTCTTCCCTGAGCGAGCTTGTACTCGCGCTGCGCCTGCAGGGCTGTGCGCAGCTCGTCACAGGCCGCGGCCGGCAGCGGCACCACCCGCGCCTTGCCGTTCTTCGGCGGGTAGGTGACGAGCGTCTCGTCCTCGTCCAGGTGCTCGGCGGACTTCTTGCCCGTCGCCTCGATCCACCCCATCCTCTTTGGGCAGCGCATCGTCGCGCCGCCCTTGGCACCGAGGAAGGGGAGACCGTCCTCGCCGCTCGCAGGCTCAGGCGGGAGGCCGGTTCGGAGCCGCCAGACGTCGCCGACCACCATGCCCTGACGCTTGGCGGGGCGGACGAAGCCGCTGAGGATTGACTTTCCGTTGCCATCACTGGCAACAGCCGGTCGTATTCGGACCGTGTAAGGTCTCTAATGCTCGGGTATGAACAGCGCGTTCTCAGGTCCTGTGCTCGACTCGCGTGGGCGATAGAGAACCGCTGGACCAGGTGCAGCGGCCAGGACCGTCGTACGAAAACAAAGGGGTATCCACATGTCACGCACAGCCCACCGCTCCGTATGGCTGCTGGCCATCGTCGCGCTGGCGAC
>JAFGIH010000359.1 GCA_016929985.1 Thermoleophilia bacterium
GGCCTCGATCCGTCCGACGCCCTCTACCCCGACCACTACATCGGGGGCGCCTCCAAGGCCGGGCTTATCTTCGGCTATGACGACGGCACGTTCCGGCCCACCAACAGCATCGGCCGGGCGCAGGTGGTGAGCATGGTGGTGCGGGCGGCGGAGAAATTGCACCCCGGACTGCTGCAGACGCCCCTCAGCGGGTACCGCAGTGACTGGGGGGACTTCGATCCGGCGCATGCGGCCAACGTACGCACGGCGGAATACAACGGACTTCTGGGGCTGGACGATCTGGCGCGTTTGGACCCCTTTGCGCCAATGACCCGGGGGGAGGTGGCCTCCGTGCTCCACGCGTACGTGGAAATGGTACGGGGAGGTCCTATCCCCTCGCCCGGCCCCGACGGCCCTATGGCCGAGCAGATGGCCGCGGCTATCCTGCGCGACCAGGCGCAGATCGATCCCGAGGCTTTCATGCTGCGGGACTATCGGATCTCCGGTGACTGGGTGGCGGCCGTCATCCTGTGGAAGCACGTCGAGGGCGCAGAGGTCGTCCTTCGGCGCGTCGGCGGCGCCTGGACCGTACTGCTTCTGGGAACGGGCGCCGTTCCTGAGGACTACGCGCTCCTGGGCGTTCCCGGGGAGCTCATACAATTCTTTCAGTAGGGGTGAGATGCGTCAGGACGACGGTTTCGCCGAGAAGGTGTACCCGCCGCCCTCTCGGGCGCCTATATGTCCGCACTCGTTAAGGCACCGCGACAAGGAGGGATCCGCCGATGAATGCCCTTGCCAAGCTCGATGAACATCTGGGGCACCGTCTTACTGAACTCCGGAGGGCGAAGGAGAGGGGGCGGAAGATCATAGGGTATGCCGCCGGAGGCTATTTCCCCGAGGAGCTTGCATTGGCCTGTGACGCCCTGCCGGTCGGGTTTGTACGAGGCGGTGACAAACAGATTCTGAACGAGGCCGGCGCTTACACATGCCGCTTCTTCGATCCTTTCTGGAGAAGCCAGATAGGGTATGTCACCTCTAAGAGAGATCCTTACTACACCATTGCCGACCTGATCGTCATTCCCATTACAGACAATCACTGCCGGGTGTTTGCAAACACTGTTGGTTACTATACGCCGGAGATTCCATCAGTTGTTTTCGGTGTGCCCCACGTCAAAGACAAGTATGCTCTTGAATATTATTTGCAGGGAATCCGTAGATTGAAGAGTGCGCTCGAAGAATTCACCGGTGTTGAGATCACGGAAGAAAGACTCAAAAAAGCGATTCAGTTGTGCAACAGAGAGAGGAGGCTGCTGAGGGAGATAAGCGAGACGCGGAAAGCCCAAGATCTCAGGGTGAGCAGCAAAGACTTCGTTGCCCTGAACCACGGCTCGTTTCTCGCCGACAAAGAATCCATGGTGCAGATTCTCGAGTCCTTCGTACACGAACTCGCGGACGCAGCACCTCTCTCTAAGGACGGTCCAAGAATCGTGTTCACCGGCTCCACCTTGGCTCAGGGTGACACCGGAGTGATGGACATCATCGAGGACAGGGGCGGGGTGATCGTCGTAGAGGAGTTCGCCGAGGGGCTCCGCCCCTATTGGGGCGAAGTCAAAATCGAGGGCGACCTGTTGGCCAACTTGGCCGAAGCATATTTCATGGAGCGGGTATGTCCCGGGTGGTTCCGCCCCGCCACCGAACGCCTTGACTTCCTCATCCAACTCGCCAAGGATTACAGAGCGGAAGGGGTCGTCTGGTATCAACTCCTCTACCGGGAGTCTTACAAGGTCGATTCCTACTTTTTCCCAGAAAGACTCAAGAAGGAAGCCGGGCTTCCCATGCTTGTCCTGGAGTCGGAGTACGACGCCATGGACAAGGGCCCTCTCACGACACGCATTGAGACCTTCATCGAGACGGTGAGGAGGTAGGCAGTGGCTGAGTACTATGACGAACTCCTCAAGCTGTGCGGGTTCGAAGAGCGGAATATCGAAGAGGAGCGCCCTCGCGCAGAGAAGGCCTTCGAGCGACTGGGCATCGGCCCAGAGGACATGGAGACGGCCGACAGTTGGGTCAGACAGAACCACGACGTCACCCTGAAAGGAGTCAGACTTCTCCTAGGGGCCTGGCTCAAAGAGCTGATTGATGTGGTACTGGCCAAGGATGAGGGCAAGAAGATCGTGTACTTCGGATTCCCGGCCATACTCGGGCCGGGCCTGATGATAAGCGCCTCCTCCAAAGATGTGATGGTCACCGCCCCAGACATGGTCCTAAGCCACACCATGGGACAGATCTTCAACAAGCTCACGCCCATTCTTGAGGCAGGCGAGGCCAACGGGCTCCCCCCAGGCCACGCGCTGTGCTCACTGTGGCAGATAAAGATAGGCGGCACCGCCAAGGGGATGATCCCCATCCCTGATCTGGCCCTAGCGTCAAGTTACTACTGCGATATGGGATCCAAGGCCGACGACTTGGTCACCGCCCTTTATGGGGTCCCAATCGCCTACATCGATGGGGTCATGGACTCCCACTGGGGAGAATTCCCCGAATATCTGTCGGAACGGGTCCAGTATTTGGGCGCCCAGATCAATCAGGCCCTTGAGAAGGCCGAAAAGGTGCTCGGCATCGAGATAGCTCCGGATGCCTGGGAGAAATCCCAGAACGAGAGCCGGCCGTTCAGAGAGAACCTCGTGAAACTGGTCGAGCTCATGAAAGCCGATCCGGTACCGATCAGCATAGCCGAGCTGGAGCTGCTGGAAGCCCTTTCGTCTTCATCTACCGGCCGCGGCATCCACGAAGGGATCAGAGCTATGGAGACCCTGATCCCCGAGATGGAGGAACGGGTCAAGGCGGGCGTAGGCGTGTCGGAGAAGGGGGCCCCGCGGATCATGCTCCGGGCCGGACATGCCTCCGATCCCCGGGTGACCCGTCTGGTGGAAGAAGTCGGCCTGGCTATCCCGTTGACATATATCCTGGGGAGCTGGGGTGGGGTCAAAGCCAAACCCAAGGCGGAGTACCATACGCCGGGCGAGATCATAGCTGAGTATGAGATGGCGAATGGGTACTATCACGGTACCGAGGCGCAGATCAAGTTCTACGAAAAAGCGGCTGATTTGATGAAACTAGATGGTTTCATAACCACCTATCTTTATAACTGCCGTCCGGTAGCGACGATTTCTCATCCACAAAAAAAGTACCTGGAAGAAAGAACCGGTCTACCCGTTCTATCTCTAGAGATAGACGGATTTGATAGTAGATCTTATAGCGCTGAATCGCTGAGAACCAAGGTAGAAACATTCGCCTATATGCTACGGGCAAAGAAGGGACAACGTGAGGCGCAGCATTGACGTTTTCAATGGCTACCTAAACGAGAGAGAACGGGAACATCCATGCGTGTTGTTGGAATTGACGTAGGCGCCGCCACGGCGAAAGCCGTCGTCTTGGAGAATAGGCGGATCTTGGGCTCAGCCGTCAGGCCCACTGGCTACGACGTCAAGCTAGCTGCGGACAAAGTCATCTCGGAGGCGCTCGAGAGGGCGGGCCTCGTCCTCTCAGTGAATGATCTCGATCATGTCGTTGCGACCGGTTACGCCAGGGGCTCTCTGTCTTTTGCCCACAAGACGGTCACTGAGATCATCTGCCACGCCAAAGGCGCTCACTTTCTCATACCTTCCACGAGATTCATCATTGACATCGGGGGCCAGGACTCCAAGGCCATCGAGGTGGACTCGGAGGGCGATGTCACGAACTTCGCCATGAACGACAAATGTGCCGCGGGCACCGGGAGGTTCCTGGAAGTCATGGCACAGGTGCTCGAGGTGGAATCTGTCGCGCAGATGGGACCGCTGGCCCTTGAGAGCAAAGAGCCCTGCAACATAAGCAGCGTCTGCACCGTGTTCGCCGAGACGGAAGTGGTAGTGCTGCGGGCGCAAGGACGGGATCGGCGAGACTTGATAGCCGGGGTACACAAAGCCATAGCAGTGAGAGTGGCCGCCATGGCGTCGGGCATTTCGATCAAGCCGGATGCGGTCTTCACCGGGGGCGTGGCCAAGAACATAGGCGTGAAGAAGTTCTTAGAAGAACGATTCGGCATGACCATCCTGGTCCCGCCCGAACCGCAGATAATCGGAGCGCTCGGCGCGGCCCTCATTGCCCAGGAGGAATGCGAGAAGGGGCGCTGAGACCCAACGGCGCGGCGTTCCTCTTGCCGCAGTCGGTCGAGGCAGACTGAAGGACGCCGAGTGAGAGGCGTCTGCGCGTTGCCGTGCGGCATGGGCCGTGTTCTGGCCATCCCCGGGCAAATGACGAGTGGATCGCTGCGATCGACACCGAAGAGACCTCGGCGCACTACGAGAAGCGTCATATCGCCCACCTGCGCTATCCTGGATGGCGCAGTGATACGCGATGGAGAGGCGGGCGACCGATGCGGGATGCGACCTGGGAATACAAGGTGCTTTCGATGACGAGCGAGATCCTTGGTGGCGGCGAGGAGACCGTCGAACCGCTGCTGGACGAATGGGGGGGCGCGGGCTGGGAACTCGTCGGGGTGGATCCCTCAACAACGCCTACCCTGTACTTGTTCAAGCGCCCGGTCCCGCCGCCCGCCCGTGAAGAGGGCGACGAAGAGGCCGACGACTACGATGAGGACTACGGGGACGACTACGACGACGACGGGACCATCAAGGTCAGCCCTCATTCGCCTCTGGCTCCTCTGGGGCGTAGGTAAGCCCGAACCCGAACGGGTAGGCCGCCGGCACTCCCAGGTGGTCGAGGAGCGCCTGCCCGTGAAGCTCGTCATACTCAACCACTGAGGCGTCCGGATCGAAGGCCGGCAGGTGCTCGGCGCTGGTCGGGATGGAGATGGGCAGGCGGCCGGTCGGCTTATCGCGCCCGATGACTATGTCGGCGAGCGCGTGGCCGCCCTCCATGCCGGCATACCAGAGCACGAGGATGCCCGGCACTGAGTGGCGCCACCGTTCCATGAGGACGGCCGAGCCGCAGACCAAGACGACCGTGGTGCGGGCGTTAACGGCCGCGACCGAAAGGATGAGGTCCTCCTCCTTTTGGTGGAGGGTCAGTGAGCGGCGGTCGCCGCCCCCTTCCATGAGCTCGAGCGTGCCGCGCCGCAGCTTCGCGGCGGCGACCAAGGCCTTTGGGATCAGCCTGAGCGGTGGCCGGGGCAGCAGTCCCTTGAAGCCGGGGGGAGGGAACTCACCCATATACTCGCCCTCGTCACGGTGGTCGTAGCCGGCCACCACGATCGCGGCGTCGGCTTGGGCGGCCAACGCCGCGGCTCGATCCGGGACCGACCCGTCGTCATGCAGCACCTCCACGCCAAGCGGCCGCAGCGCGGCATGCAGACCTTCGAGTGGGGTCACCACGTACGGCGCCGTCACGTTGCTCGAGCCACGGTCTCCTGTGTTGGCGACGGCGGCCAGGCGGCCGATGACCGCGAGGCGGCGGAGTCTCCGCGGATCGAGAGGCAGCACAGGTCGTCTCGGGGAGTCCCCGTCTGTCACCATTTCGTTTCGCAGAAGAACGATGCCCTTGGTGGCGGCCTCGCGGGCGAGCGCGCGGTGTTCGTCGCAGGCGATGACGCTCGGGTCGTAGTGGCCGTCGCCGACCGTGGCGAAGCGGAGTTGTTGCCGGATGAGGCGCAGGGCCGCATCGTCCACCCGCGCCTGGGGAACGACTCCCCGAGCGACCGCTTTCGCCACCCGATCGTCGATGAAGAGCCGGGCGGGCATCTCGAGGTCGAGCCCGGCGTTGACCGCGGCCACACCGTCGCGGATGCCGAAGACCCAGTCGCTCACCACGAACCCGTCAAAGCCCCAGGCCTCTTTGAGGATCGTCGTGAGCAGCCTGTGGTTGTGCCCGCACCACTCGCTGTTCACCGCGTTGTAGGCCGACATGACACTGGCCACACCTTCGTCGACCACTCGCTTGAAGTGGGGCAGATAGACCCGGTTGAGCACCTCGGGGCGCACCTGCACGTCGACCTTGAAACGCGACTGCTCGATGCTGTTGCAGGCGAAGTGCTTGGCGCAGCCCATCACGTGCCTCTGCAGCCCTCGAACGAAGGCCGCGCCCATCTCTCCGATGTGCTCCGAGTTCTCCCCATATGTCTCCTGCGCCCGTCCCCATCCCGGGTGGCGGAGTAGGTTCAGGCAGGGAGCCAGACAGACGTTGGCCCTGTGAGCGCGGGTCTCGCGGCCGACAGCCTCTCCAACGCGTTCTTCCAGGGCATAGTCGAAGGTGGCGGCTCTTGCCATGGCCACGGGAAAGCAGGTGGAGACACCGCGGGCTACGCCGCGCGGACCGTCGACGAAGTGAAGTCCGGCCAAGCCCAGGCGCGGTACCGCGGCGGCCGAGTAGAGGGGCGGTCTGTGCCCGGGGCCGGCGGCGTCAAGCATCTCCCGGTAGAAGTCCTGGTAGCCGGCGAGCAGGCGCAGCCTCTCGGCCGGGGTCATGCGATCCAGTAGCCCCTGCGCCCGTGACTGGACCTGTGGCGATACTGTTCTCATCCGCCCTCAGTATACGGCGGCGAAGCCGGCGGACCGGCAAGGACGATTGGATTACTCAGAGGCTCTGATGGGAAAAGAGTAAAGTTGTATCAAAGCTGTGATCGCTGTTGGACAAACGATGCAAAGGAGGAGGATCCATGCGTGCAAGGATGATCACCGGCCTCGTGTTGGCCCTGATGGTGGTACTGGCGTTGGGGGCCCCGGCTCTGGCTGCGGACTTCACCGACGTGGAGGGCAGCCCGTTCGAGGCCAGCATCAACTCGCTTGCCGACC
>JAFGIH010000360.1 GCA_016929985.1 Thermoleophilia bacterium
GTCTTCGTCGCCGTACCGGAGGAGCTCAATACGGGCTGTGGCCTCGGCCTGGGCCTGGTCTCGGGACATCCGTCCGGCCGTCTCCTCGTCGTAGTATTCGTTGAGAATGCTGACGGCTGCCCTCGTGAGCTCTTGGGTGGTCTCTTTCTTGCCTTCGAGCAACTCACGCTCGACCGAAGGGATCAGTATCAGGAAGATAGCCAGGATGAACAGAACGACAGCGAGGACAGCGGGCAATACGATCCGCAGGAGAAAACTCGACCACTTGCGCGGAAAGAGCTTTTCGATGAAGCGTCTGCTAGTGTCCAACGTGCCCCCTTATGGTCGCGGCCTGATCGAAGTGAGGGGCTGGCGGAGTCTCGTCCTCTCCAACCCCGAGTGCATCAGCGAAACGGTTCCAGTGTACCAGGGGCATATCGACCCCGGGACTACTTCCGTCTGAATGATGTAGGCCATGAAAATCACTGCCTGCGATGGTCAGGAGACCCCGCCGTTCCGCGAGCGCGAGCAGGTCGCCCTGAGTGGTGGGCGGATACGGCTTGTGGAAGGCCTCGAGACCGTCCAATCCCTGAGGCGAAGCTGATCGATCAGCTCCTCCAGGCGCCGGATGCTATCGAGTCCCGCCAATGGATGGGCCAGGAACACAAGACCTCCCGCCTCGTGGATGAGGCAGATCGCCTCGGCGGTTGTAGGCGGGCGATACTTGGGATCCTCCTCTTCGGGCAAGCAGTGCCTGGCCGGCTGAGGCGTCTGCCCGCGTAACGACCTGGCTCTGACGACCCAATTCCTGAAAGACGTGCGCCAGGGTTGGCGGATGATACACAGGGCATCGAGCAAGGGTGCGTCAGTGGGGTCGAAGCCGTAACCCAGAAGATGTATCGGCCCCGTCGGTGACCGGGCGTCGATCTCCACGCCGGTGACGGAGCGGACCCCTCGCTTGCTCAGGGCCGCGCGAAACTGGTCTTGCCCCTCGAGGGAGTTATGGTCGGTAAGCGCCGCCCAGACTGCCCCCGTGGCAGCGATCGAATGAGCGACATATGAAGGAGAGTGATCTCCGTCGCTCACAGACGAATGACAGTGCAGGTCAACCCTGATGGTGTCGATCACGGAACCCTCAACACAAGCACCGAAGACGCGCTGCCATTCTACAAGAAACGAACAGGCTGGGTGGACAATCCCGCCGTATCGCGCGTATAGTCTCCGCCGGTTTTGGACGGGGCGTGTGTGGCCGGCGAGGTTGGCACCGACCGTGATCTGAACGATCCAACAAACACGAGAGGAAGGAACAAGCTACATGGCCAATTCGATAACCTCGAACGAGACGGTCACCAAGCTGCTGGACACCAACGCCAATCCCGCGCCACTGGGGTTGATGGGATTTGGTCTCACGACCATCCTGCTGAATATTCACAATGCAGGCTTCTACGACCTCAACTCGATGATCCTGGCCATGGGTATCTTCTATGGCGGAGTGGCTCAGATCATCGCCGGCATCATGGAGTGGAAGAAGAACAACACGTTCGGCACTCTCGCCTTCACGTCTTACGGGCTCTTCTGGCTGACCCTGGCCGGCATCTGGCTCATCCCCGCCATCTTTCCCGATACTAAGCTTGCGGGTAGTCCCAGCGAACTGGCTCTGGCCTGGTACTTCGTCTTCTGGGGCGTTTTTACAGGCTATATGTTCATCGGCACACTGAAGCTCAACCGCGCGTTGCAGGTGGTCTTCGGCCTACTGACCATCCTGTTCTTCCTTCTGGCGATCAGGGATTTCGGCGGAGGAGCCGTCTGGGGCAAAATAGCGGGTTGGGAAGGCATACTGACGGGAATCTCAGCTGTCTACGCCGCCAGCGCGCAGATCATCAACGAAGTGTATCGGCGCGTTGTTCTTCCCCTGGGTCCCGCGAGCAAGCTGCCGAAAGGCTTCGTTACCGACCATGGTGAAGAGATAGCCAGCATGTGGCTGCAAGACCTGCGGGTCAGCGCTCAGACGCCCTCGTATAGCGTAGTCTCGGATGCCGAATTGGTGAATGCGAGCGAATTCGCCCTGACACAGGTCAACCAGTACTTCAGCGGCGATGCTTCCGACGCCAATATCGGCGAGTTCTTCCACAATCTGGGCGCGACGAGAGCCGCGCAGGGTCTCCCGCTGCCGGAACTCATCAGCGCCATCCTGTTGCTCAAGCGAGAGGTCTGGATGTCGGCCCGTACGCACGGGGTGTGGGAGTCGGCCGCCGACTTACAGAAGGCCGTCGATCTCAGCCGTGAACTCGGTCGTTTCTTCGACAGGGCTGTGTACTATTCGACCGCCGGCTACACGGGCGCCCCGCTGCACGGGAAGGACGTCTTCTAGAGAAGGGCGCCGGCTCGTCGAGCCAGAGACCGCCCGACAAACAAGGCCGCCGGATGCGTTTCCGCATCCGGCGGCCTTGTTTGTGAGACTTGTAGAACGAGGCTACTCGGCGGGCGCCGCCTCCGCGATTGCATCCTGCGCGGCGTGGTCATGCGAGAAGTTGCCCGTCACTGGGTGTTCCGTCATCATGTCGGGCTTGGTCATCTTCGACACCAAGTAGATAACGAGGAAGCTCGCGGGGATCGAGATGATGCCGGGGTTCTTCAACGGGATGGGGGCATCGGCAGGGTTGAGCCCGTAGAGTTCCCATGCAGTCGGCGAGAAGACGATGATGCCTATCGAGAGCACGACACCCACGATGATGGAGGCCACCATGCCCTTGGAGGTCGTGCGCTTCCAGAAGAGCATCATGATGATGCAGGGCAGGTTGGCCGAGGCGGCTACCGCGAACGCCAGGCCCACGAGGAACGAGACGTTCACGCCCTGGAAGGCGATTCCCAGAAGGATGGCGATGGCGCCGACCACGAAGGCCGCGATCCGGCCGGCCATGACCTTCTGCTTGTCGTTCTTGATGAGACCTCCGAAGCGGTCCATGAGGTCGTGGGCGACAGCCCCGGACGCCGCGATGATGAGACCGCTCACTGTGCCGAGCACCGTGGCGAACGCAATGGCCGAGATCATGGCAAACAGGAAGGTACCGAACGAGTCAGCGAGGAGCGGAGCCGACATGTTGTTGTCGAGAACGTTCACAGTACCGCCCGTCATGGCGCCGAGACCTAAGAAGAGCGTCAGTATGTAGAAGAACCCGATCGCGGCGATGGCTACGACCGTGGACTTCCGGGCCGCCCGCTGGCTGGGCACCGTGTAGTAACGGATGAGGATATGCGGCAGCGAGGCTGTGCCCAGGAACAGAGCGATCATCAGCGAGACGAAGTCGACCCGATCCGTCCAGGAGCCCTCGAGCTTGAACATCTGGCCCGGCCTTGCGACGGTGTCGCCCGAGACAGCGACAGAGTAGTAGACAGACACCTTGTCCTCGCCGTCTGTGAAGGCCATGCTCTTCCAGAGATTGATGGTGGTCTCTTTGTCACCGATCAGGGCAAGGAACTTGAAGGGGTTGACCGGACCCGTCTCAGTGTCCATTTCGCCGGCGATCGAGCTCATGTGCCCGACCTGCCTCAGCCGGTTGGCGTCTGATTCGGGAGCACCATTCACGAACTTCGTCCCGTCGGGCTTGGTGACGACCTCCTGAGTCTCGTGGAGAGTCACACCTGCCGTGGTGGTCTCTGCCTTCCACCAGGTGGCCACTCCATTCTTGTCCAACTTGACAAAGGAGGTGGTCTTGTCCTTGATCGTCTGGTCATGCTGGGCGACGACCTGGTATGTGGTATCGACCGGGGTGATCGTTCCGCCGGTATCGGTGGCGGCGATCGTGTTGTAGTGATAGAAGGGGACTCTGCCGCCTTGATCTGGAGCGGTAGAGAAACCACGCACGCAGAGCGCCACGACGATCACGAGCGCAAAGATGATGAGCAGCGATCCCTTGATGAACTGTACATACGTGGTGGAGGTCATTCCCGCGGTGGCGACGATCGTGATCACGATGGCGCCTACAAGGACCACTCCGACCCAGTGCGGAAAACCAAGAAGCGGCTGGATGAGGACACCGGCCCCCACCATCTGGGGGATCAGGTAGAAGATGGACACTATCAGTGTCGCAATGGCGGCCAAGAGTTTCACGCTGCGCTTGTTGAACTTGGCATCAAGGGCGTCTGTGAAGGTGTATCGGCCTAGGCGGCGCATGGGCTCCGCGACGACGAAGAGGGCGACCACCCAGCCGGCCAAGTAGCCGATGGAGTAGAGGAAGCCATCGTAGCCGTAGACGGCGATCATGCCGCAGATGCCAAGGAATGACGCGGCGGACAGATAGTCGCCGGCGAAGGCGATGCCGTTGACTCCCCAGTGGATGCGGCCACCGGCCGCGTAGTAGCCGCTCGCCGACCGGGCGCGGCGAGCTGTGTAGAAGGATACGAAGAGTACGAGCGCTACGATTACCAGGAATATGGCGACGGCTAGACCTTTGACCTCTCCCATGTCAGGCCTTCCCCTCGCCCTCGAAGGACTTCTCGTGGCGCGTGCACGCCCAGTTGTATGCGAGGGCAAGAATGAACGCGATGACGATCAGTGCGAAGCCGTAGACGATCGCAAGGTTCAAGCCTGCAAAAACGATCGTGCCCATGACCTTCGGCCACGCTACGTTGATGACTATGAAAACGACATAGATCACGCCGTAGACTGCCAGCATGATCAATCCGAGACGTCTCTTGTAAGCCGCCGCTTCGTCGATCCCGTGTACTGCTGCGGGTTCATGGAGCATATTCCACCCTCCGATGTCTGTGGTCGTTTCCGGCCGCAATCAAATGCTCCGTTCCAGGGAACGGCTGCACGGTATTGTGGGTGCTGGGAGGGTGCCTGTCAAGCCCTTTGCGTTATGTGTTTCACGAGGTTCTGCCAGAGGTCCTAACGTTACCGAATTCACAACTCATTTCGGGCTCTCCGCCCAAACTGCTTTGTATGGGATACAATCTAGGTCATGATCCTCTGGGGTGAAATACGCGAGTTCCCTCTCTTCACCATCTTGCAGTTCCTCTCGCAGCAGCGGCGGACCGGCATCGTTGAGATACAGGACTTCGAGGAGCTCGGGTTCATCTACCTTTCACGCGGCCGCATCGATGGGATCAGCACGCAGGCCTGGGATGAGATGCTGGGCAACAGGCTGGTCGCGGCCGGTCACCTGACCGAGGCGCAGGTGCGGGAGTGCTGGATGGAGTGCGCGGGCGACGTGAACAAGCCGGTGAACGCGGCTCTCCTCGAGCGTGCCGACGGCGACAGGCGGGCGATCGTCGAGGTGGTCAACCGGCACACCGCGGACGCGGTCATGCAGCTGATGTACTGGAATGCGGGGACCTTCCGCTTCGACGTGACGGCGGAGCCCACCTACTTCCCCATCGTGCCCACCCTCTCCGTCGATTTCTTGCTCCTCGACGCCTACCGCAGGGTCGACGAGGGTGAACGCCCCTGGCACTCCAAGATATCCCTCGACGAGGAGCTGTGCCTCACCTGCACCATCGACTGCTCGCCCGAGATCAAGAAGCGCTATCTGAGACCCGACCTGTGCTTGTGGCGAAGCATGCCGGCAGTCCTCAAAGACCCCATATTCCGCGGCATGAGAAAGCTCGGCATGGTGCGGGATTCACGCGAGTCGCACGACGAGTACGACGATATGGACGAACTCCCGTTCGTCTGACCTCATCCGCATGCGTGCCAGCATCGTATGCATCGGCCGCCTCAGTCGCGAATACCAAGAGGTGTGGCGCCACTACGAGAGTCTTCTGCGGCCTTACCTGAACCTTGAGGTTCTTGAAGCGTCCGAGTCTCCTCTGGCACAGGGGGGCCAACAGGCGCGCGCGAAAGAAGGCGCGGCCCTTCTCGGCCTGTTGCGCAAGGGTGCCTTCACCGTGGCTCTTGACATGCGCGGCCAAACATTCACGTCGGAGGGATTGAGCACGTTGTTGGCTACCAAGAAGGTCGACGGGCAGAGCCACTTCCAGTTCGTCCTGGGCGGGGCTTCGGGCCTGGACCGGCGCGTGCTCGACGCGGCCGACCTGTGCTGGTCGCTCTCTGCCTTGACCTTCCCGCATCAGATGGCCCGGTGCATCGTGGCCGAGCAGCTCTACCGCGCTCTCAAGATCGAGCGGGGCGAGCCTTATCACCACTAACGAGAAAGACGGTTGCCGGGGATGAGACAGGAGCTGAAGACGGGCCTTTGGATCCTTGCTGGGATCTGTTCCATCTTCGTCATCGGGACGATCGGCTACGTACTGATCGAGGGCTGGGGCCTGCTAGACTCGCTCTACATGACCGTGACCACCATCTTCACGGTGGGGTTCGGCGAGGTCCATCCTCTTTCGAGGGCCGGGACGGTCTTCACCCTGC
The DNA here is from genome assembly GCA_016929985.1 of Thermoleophilia bacterium. The sequence continues at coordinate 6,347 of JAFGIH010000360.1, forward strand.
TGCTGATCATCAGCGGTGTGGGGATGATCTTGTACGGCATCGGGGCCATGATGGAGTGGGTGGTCGGAGGGCAACTGTCGGGCGTGTTTCGGAGAAGGGTGGTGAGGAGGAACGTGGACAGACTGAACGAGCACTACGTCATCTGCGGCTACGGCCGTGTGGGCGAGTCGGTCGCCCGGCAGTTCTCCGCACACAAGGTCAAGTTCGTCGTGGTCGACAACGATCCGGATAGCCTGGCGGCAGCCGAGCGGGACAGCTTCCTGACGGTGAAGGGCGATGCCGCCACCGACGAGGTGCTGGAGGCGGCCGGCGTCGCGAGGGCGAAGGGACTTGTCGCAGCCGTGGGCTCCGATGCGGGCAACATCTTCGTGGTGTTGTCGGCGCGGGTGCTGAATCCCGGCCTGCTCATCGTCGCCCGGGCTGGGACGGAGGACGCCATCAGCAAACTGAGACGCGCAGGGGCGGACCAAGTGGTGTCTCCCTACGGGATCGGTGGCAAGCGGATGGCTACTCTCATGCTCAAGCCTCTCGTGAGCGACTATCTCGAGGTGGTGACCGGCGGTGGGGAGCTGGCCTTCCTGGTGGAGGAGTTCCAGCTGGCAGGCGATTGCTGCGTGATCGGGCAGTCCATCGAGACCCTCGACATACGCAAGAAGACCGGGGCGACCATCCTGGCCGTCCAGCGGGCCAGCACCGGGGTGTTCGACACCAATCCCTCGCCCGATACGCGCTTGAACCCGGGCGACAAGCTCATTGCCATCGGTACTCCCGAGGAGATCAGCGGGTTGGAGAAGATGATAGGGGCTCCGATGGAGCCGCGAGAGAGCACAGCCACCAATAGAGAAGCCCCCGCGGGGCTATAGCGAAGACAGGGGACATCACCAAGTGATAACAGAACTCGTCCAGAAGGTGCTGGCGGCCTGGGCGGCCGAGCAGGGGTGGCCGGAGCCGCCCACCTGCCTGCTGGAGCGCCCCGCCGAAGAAGCGCACGGCGACTACGCCACCCCGGTGTGCATGCAGATGGTGAAGATGGCGCGGCAGGCGCCGCGTGCCTTGGCGGAGGACTTCCGGAGGCGCCTGTTGGCCGACTCGGATGTAGCCCGCCTGGTGGATTCGGTGGAGGTAGCCGGGCCCGGCTTTCTCAACTTCACGCTGAGCCCCACTGCCTATGCCGAAGCCATGGCCGAGATGCTCGCCCAGGGTGACGACATCGGACGCGGCCCAGCCCGGCCGCACCCGAAGGTCAACCTGGAGTTCGTCAGCGTCAACCCCAACGGCCCTCTCCACGTCGGACATGGACGCTATGCCGCCTACGGCGACGCTCTCCAGCGCCTGATGGTTTTCAGCGGCACGAACGTGGCGACGGAGTTCTACATCAACGACTACGGCCGGCAGATGGATCGCTTCGGTCGCAGCGTGGCGGCCCGGTATGCTCAATCGTTCGGCATCGACCTTCCGGTTCCAGAGGACGGCTACCAGGGCGACTATGTGAACGACATCGCTGCGGCGGCCCGCGCCGAAGCCGGCGACCGGTACGTCGCGGCGCTGGAGCTGGCCGCGGCCGGCCGGAAGGCGCCGACGGCCGCGGATGAGGCCACGGCGGCTGCCGGGGCCGACGACGAGGCGGACGAAGACGAGACCGCGGAGGGACCTTCAGACTGGCCTGACGACCCGGCCATCAAAGAGGCCGTGGCGTTCTTCAGGGCTTGGGGCTGCAGGGCAATGCTCGACGAGATGCGGGCGGAACTGGCCGGGTTCGGCGTGCTGTTCGACGTGTGGTTCAGCGAGACCACTCTTCATGAGAGCGGGCGACTGCAACGGGTCGTCGGGCGGTTGCTCGAGTCGGGGGAAGCCTTCCGGCAGGACGAAGCCGTCTGGCTGCGGACCACCTCCCGTGGTGACGACAAAGACCGCGTCCTGATACGCGGCAACGGGCATCCCACCTACTTCGCAGCCGACATCGCCTATCACGAAGACAAGCTGGAGCGGGGCTTCGAACACCTCATCAACATCTGGGGCGCCGATCACCACGGCTACGTGCCCCGCATGAAGGCCGCGGTGGAGATCCTCTCTGGGAGGCCGGGGAGCCTGGAGGTCATCATCGGTCAGCTGGTCAATCTGCTGGAGAAAGGTGAGCTGCGCCAGATGTCCACCCGGCGGGGCGAGATGGTCACCCTGGCCGAACTCATCGAGGCCATAGGCGTGGACGCAGCCCGCTTCTTCCTGGTGTCGCGGTCACAGGACCAGACTCTCGACCTCGATCTCGACCTGGCCCGGCGGCAATCACAGGATAACCCCGTGTACTACGTGCAATACGCCCATGCCCGCATCGCGAGCATCGTGCGGAACGTGCCCGAGGGAACGCAGGCCGCCATCCCGGCCGGCCCGGAGGTCTTCGCGTCGCCGTACGAGCGCGCGCTGGTCAAACGTCTGGAAAGCTTCGCGATCGTCGTTCAGGACGCCGCGGAGCGGAGAGCGCCGCACCGCATCGCGGGCTACGCGCAAGAACTGGCCGCCGACTTCCACGTCTTCTACAAGCACTGCAGGGTGCTGGGCGTGCCGGAGACCGAGACCGTGTCCCGGCTTGCACTCTGCCTGGTGGTGAGACGCGTCATCTTCCGCTGCCTCGACCTGTTGGGTGTGAGCGCTCCGGAGAGCATGTAGGGCGGAGGGGAAGTGCCCGAACTGCCCGAGGTCGAGACGGTCAGACGGCAACTGGACGGTGCGCTCACCGGGAAGACCTTCGTCGCTGTGACCCAGATCGATCCGGCCATGCTCCGCGACTGTAGCGCCGAGGAGTTGCGCGCCGGGCTGCCGGGCCGCCGCATCGAGAGCGTGGGGCGGCTGGGGAAGTTCTTGACGGTCGCGCTCGACGACGGCGCCTTCCTCACAATGCATCTGGGCATGACGGGCCAACTGCTCGTCGATCCCAAGGAGCCACCGGGTCCGCACACCCGTTTCCTGTTCGCTTTGGAGGGCGAGGCTCTCTCCGGGCGCGACGCTCGCTACGCGGGCCTGCTTGAGTTCCGGGATGCCCGCAAGTTCGGCAGGGTGCAGCTCACTGCCGGTGGGCCGGCGCCGCGGCTGCGCGCGCTGGGGCCCGATGCCTGGCTGGGGGAGTGGGATGCTGAGTATCTCGCCGGGCGGTTGCGGGGCAGGAAGATAGCCCTGAAGGCCTTCCTGCTCGACCAGAGCCATCTGGCCGGTATCGGCAACATCTACGCCGACGAGATCCTGTGGTGGACGGGGCTCTCGCCGCTGCGCGAGAGCGGGTCGCTCGACGCTGACGAGATAGCGCGCCTCCGCGAGGAGATACCCTGCCGTCTGCAGGAGGGGATACGTCTACTCGGCTGCACTCTCTCCGACTTCGTCGACACGGCGGGAGAGCCAGGTGAGTTCCAGGACTGGCTGCGGGCCTACGGCCGGCAGGGGCAGACTTGTTCGCGGTGCGGAGGGACGCTGGTGCGGACGGTAGTCGGAGGCCGGGGCACAGCGTACTGCCCTGAGTGCCAGCGCTGAGACAAAAAGCGAGCCCCGAGTGGACTCGCTTTGCGTCTTTCATCGGCTCTTACTTCGTCCCCGCTTCGCTGTACTTCGCGGCCATTTGCCTCCGCGTTTCCTCTGCGGGTCCCCTTGTAAGCTCCTCAGA
>JAFGIH010000361.1 GCA_016929985.1 Thermoleophilia bacterium
CCGTATCGACGTCACCCGCGACGACGAGATCGGCGAGTTGGCACGCGCATTCAATATCATGGGCGAGGAGCTCAAGGCACGCGACGAAAGCCTCGTGGAGAGCTTTAACGAGGTAAAGCGGCTCAGCGAAACCGATGCCCTCACAGGTCTGCTCAACCATCGCATGATCAACGAGCGATTGGTGCAGGAGCTTGCGAGAGCACAGCGCTACGGCGGCCGGTTCGGCCTCATAGTCATCGACCTCGACAACTTCAAGCTCCTGAACGACACCTACGGACACCCGGTGGGAGACGAGACACTCCGGCGATTCGGTGAGTTGCTGGTCCGAGAGATGCGAGAGGCGGACTTCGTCGGGCGTCATGGCGGCGACGAGTTCATGATCGTCCTCCCCGAGTGTGGGCCGCCGGAGATCGCCGGCGCAGCCGAGAAACTGCAATCGGTGTTGGCCAACAGCCCCCTCGAGACTCCGGACGGGAACCTGATACCGTTGCCGATGAGCCTCGGCGTCGCCTGCTACCCAGAGGACGGCCAAGACGTCAACACCCTGATCGCTCTCGCCGACGCCAACCTCTACCTCTCCAAGAGTAGAGGCGGCAATACGGTCACCGGCACCCAGATGACCGACCTGTCACCCGAGGACGTCACCGTCTACGGCATGCTGGGCTCACTGGTCACTATCGTGGACAACAAAGACCGCTACACGCGCCACCACTCCGAAGAGGTGACTGAGTGGGCGCTCTCGCTGGGGAAGGTCCTGGGGCTCTCGGACGAGAGTCAGAAGGTCCTGCGCGTCGCCGGGCTCCTTCACGACATCGGTAAGATCGGGGTGCCCGATCGCATCCTACGCAAACCGGGGCGCCTCACCGAAGAGGAATACGAGACCATCAAGCAGCACACCCTGTTAGGCAACGCGATCGTTGCCGCCATACCCGACCTCACCGAGGTGCGGGCCGCCGTGGTCGCTCATCACGAACGCTACGATGGTACGGGGTATCCACACCAGCTGAGCGGCGAAGACATCCCTCTCCTGGGACGCATCCTCGCCGTGACCGACGCCTACTCGGCAATGATCACCGACCGGCCTTACCGCAAAGCCCTCTCCATTCAGGAAGCCGTGGCCGAACTCGAAGCCGGAAAAGGTGGGCAATTCGACCCGCGTTGTGTCGACGCGTTTGTCCAAGCATTGGACAGCTTCGACGCGGCCGTCACGACGGAGGGGTTCGACGACGCGTTCTAGGTGGCTCCGGGCATGTCGTCCGGACCCGGTATCTTGGCTGCCAACTGATCTACGAGACCAGAGATCGACTCCCATTCCTTCGTGAGATCCACCCTACCCTCATAGGCCGCGCGGACGGCGAGGAACATCGAAAGCAGATTCCGCATGATGTCGTGGCTGGTGTACTTGTCATCCCACGTGGTACGCATGAGGGTGTTCTCCAGCACCCCCAGGAAACCGTACGAGACCAGCTCGTCGTCAAAGAGGCCGGCATTGACGCCCGGTTTGCGATCCGCGGCCAGCTCTTCATCCGACCCTCCGAGTATCATCTCGTATACCTTGCGTACCAGAGGCCTCAGATCGCTCTCCGGATGCAGAGCCTCAACCCGGGCCATAGCCTGGAGATCCCGGCTGAGCGACTGCAATCCGAGTCCGGCCCAAACCCGCCACGCCAGGCGGGTGGCGGAGTCGTCCGCTTCCTCGATGGGGCCGGCCACCTGCACATTCATCCACTTGAAATACACCTCGAAGCAGGCTATGAAAAGATGTTTCTTGCTGGGGAAGTGGCTGTAAAGCAATTGAGCGTTGACCCCAACCTCTTTGCAGATATCGTTGATGCGCGTGTTGTCGTAGCCGTGGTGCGCAAAACGCCGCGCGGCCGCCTGTAGTATGGCCTCCCGGGCGGCTTCGTTCTGCTTTGCCACCAGGTCGACCCCATTTTCTGCCGCCGCCTCTATACGGTCGGCAAGCACCTCACGGATCTGCCTGAGGGTCATGCCCTCACCCTTGAGCCTGTGGATCTCCTGGAGAAGCTCCACGTGAGTACGGTTGTATACCGCCCGCGTGGCGCTGGCCTTCTGCGCGGCCGGTAACAACCCGTCACTGATGTAGTAGTAGATGGTATTGCGACCAACGCCGCTCTCGCGTTCCAGCTCGGATATGGTCATTGGCCGCATGGATCAACCGCCCTATTCTTCCACGGCTTCGCGGAGCGCGTGAACGTTCTCCGGCCGGGACTCATCCGGGATGCCTATCGATCCATCGATGATCAGTCCGCCGTTGTCGCCGAAGATGTCCATCAGTTCCTTTACGTCGTCTTTCACCTGCTGCGGGGTACCCGTGCAGAGCAGCGAGGCGGGCACATTACCCCAGAAGCACATAGTATCGCCTAGGAGCTTCCTCGCCAGCCTGCGGTCCACCCGGTCCCAATGGGCAGCGATCTTCTTAGGGGGCAGCTCCTGGAAGTATTCCAGTCTCGACGTGTATTTGCCCTCGATCAGAGGCATGGGCGTGAACCCGGCATCAATGAGACCGAGGAACAAGGCCTTGACGCACGGCCAGTAGAACTTGGCGAACTGCTCGTCGCTCATGAAGCCATCGGCTCCGCGGTGCATAGGTATGAAGACTCCTTTGGTGCCCGTCTGGCTGGCCCAGGCCAGTGTCATCTCGATCGTCCACGGGGTGAACAGCTCTACGGCCGCCAGGAGCTTGTCCGGCACCTGATACATATCCATTGAAGTGCCACGGAGTCCCCGCAGCACGTCGCTGATCCAGTCGAAGGCTGGAAAGGTGATCGCGCCCCACAAGAGAGGATAACCGAGGCCCATCATCATCATGGAGTAGTCGGTGACGTCTTGAGTCTGCTGGGCCATCTCCTTCCCCAAAGCCAGAAGCTTCTCCAGCGTCTCCACGATCGCGGGGTTCGCGAGCATGTTGCCGAACAGGTTGGGCAGCATATAGTGGTTGGAGAAGTAGAGCACCGGGGGCGGCGTGGTCTGCGCCATAGCGCTTATCGGCGCGAGGGCCGGGGCAATGCGAGGCCAAAGCTTGGTTACAGCGAAAGCGGTGGGATTCGCGAGTAGCTCGTCGTACTCGTCCTGCCGCATGTACTCGTTCTCGACGAACTGAAAAGGTGCGTCGTCGGCGAGACCGTGCCCGGGCCAGCGTATCTGGGTGGCGCCGAGCAGCTCGAGCGGCCGTCCCGCGGGAACCGAGCCGTACGGGATGGCGCAGTCCCAATCGTGCTCGACGATCGCGTCGCGCCACAGCTCGAACATCCGGTGCGTGTCGTAGTGCGCATCGCGGTTGAAGACACCTTTGCGCTTGTTGGCGTAGTAATGGAACATGAGAGGCGCCACCGGCACCCGGTCGGGCTTGCGGAGATTGATCGCATCGTCGATACGTTTTTGCCGGGCCAGAAACTCGGGAGAGGGCCGGAAGACCGGCTGTCCCTCTTGCGCCTCGGGGTTGCTGCTCATGTGTGTCTCCTCGATAGCGTGTTCACGCTCAGTGGATCTCCGGCCCGAACTCCGCATAGATCTCGGGCAAGAACGAGGCCAGGTTCGAGTATTCCATGACGTTGTGGAAGGCGAGCCCCATAGGCGCCTCGACGGGGATGCGGACCCCCGGGGGCAGTGTGCACATGGCCCTGCCTTTGTTGATGCGGTAGCCCATCCAGAAGCGCGTGCGGAATTCCACACCACCCTCCATCGCCCGGCAGAAGTGGCACATGATAGCCGGAGACTTCATGCCCCGGTGCTCGACCGACTCCGAGACTCCGTAGCCTCCGAACACGGCGAGCACGTTGGGCTCGTGGAAGCGGCTCATGTCGAAGCCCATCTGCTGCGGATCGAGAAAGCTGATGATGATGTCCTCGGCGCCGCCGCCCACGTCCTCACGCACGAAATGGTCGATGTTCTGCGACTTCTCCGCGAGGGGGATGTTGGGGTCGTGCAGCTTGGCATAGGCTTGATCGGAGACGGCGATGCTCACGTGGCCCGGCGGGAACCAGATGGAGTAGCGCAGCCCGGGTCCGGCGGCATGCCAGGCGAACC
>JAFGIH010000362.1 GCA_016929985.1 Thermoleophilia bacterium
CGCCCTGCTCATGCCGGGCACCCTGGCCATCCTCACCAACACCTTCGTCGACCCCAAGGAGCGGGCGCAGGCCATCGGCATCTGGGCCGGGGTCTCAGGCCTGGCTCTCGCCATGGGACCGGTGGTCGGAGGGCTTCTAGTCGACTCGCTTGGATGGCAGAGCGTCTTCTATCTGAACGTCCCCATCGGGGTGATAGCGCTGATGGTGGTCCTGCTGGCGGTCAAGGAATCGAGGCATCCGGAGGGGCGCCGTCTCGATCTGCCGGGCCAGGTTCTCGCCATAGTGGCCCTGGGCACCCTCACCTACGCCCTCATCGAAGCCAATACGTACGGTTGGACGTCACCCCTCATACTCACCCTGTACGTGGTGACGGCAGTGAGTATCGCCGGGTTCATCGTCGTAGAGCGGAGAAGTTCGAGCCCCATGCTCGATCTGCGCTTCTTCCGCGACCCGACGTTCACCGCCGGCGCTGTGTGTGCGGCCGTGATCAGTTTTGGGATGTTCGGCATGTTCTTCTTTTTGAGTCTCTTCCTGCAGAGCGTACAGGGATTCACACCTCTTGAAGCCGGCATCCGGACCCTGCCCTGCACAGCGATGATCGTACTGTTCGCCCCCCTTGCCGGACGCGTGGCAGGCTGCATCGGTTCGCGGCTGCCCATGACCCTCGGACTGGCCGCGAACGCGCTCAGCCTCTTCCTCTTCACCCAGGTACAGGCGGACACAGCCTACGGCAGCATATGGGCCATCCTGTGCTTGGCAGGCTTCGGCATAGCCATCGTAATGACCCCCATGACGGCCGCCATCATGGGCGCCGTGCCGCGCGAGCGGGCGGGGATGGCCTCGGCAACCACCAATGCCAGCCGGGAGATAGGGGGAGTGTTCGGCATCGCGCTGCTCGGAGCCGTGGTCACTCACGTCTTGACCAGAGATGTCAGCACCGCCCTCGACGGGCTCGGACTCCCTCCCGCCCTGAAGGAGACCATAATGGAAAGACTGGGGAGCGGATTGGGGCAGGTAGAGGGCGGCCTGCCCGCCGGCGAGACCTACGCCGCCGTCGCCACGGCGATCAAGGACTCCTTCGTCTCGGGGATGCACGTAGCGGTGATCATCGCGGGTGTGGTGTTGGTCATAGGGGCGTTGGTCACGTTTGTCTTCGTCCGCCAGCCGAGCCCGCAGCCATCTGTTGCCGTCGAGCCGCAAACCTGACCCGGAACGCCACGGCCCGCGGCCGCCGCGGCGGCGCAGAGAGCCGCGCTTCCGGCCTCAGCGGCGGCCGCGCCCCTGTGGCGGCCGCGCCGTCCGCGGGGCCCGGGTCCGCGTGGTCTTTGCTTTGCGAGACGTCCCCTGCCGGCCGCGCGACCCACTGGAGGCGCGCCTTGCGCCCGGCGGCGCTGTGTGGCCTTCGCCGTCCGCATCCTCACCGCCTTCAACATCGCCGGCCAAGGCCAGGTCGACTCTCCCCCGGGCCTCGTCCACCGCGATCACCCGCACCGGCAGCCCATCGGCGATCTTGTATGCCCTCCCGCCGCGCCGTCCCACCAGCGCCGTCTCCAACTCGTTGAGATCATAGGTGTCGCGAGGCAACTCGCCGGTCGACAGATATCCCTGGAACAGCCGGTCGAACAGTACGAACATCCCGCGGCGGGTGAGGCTGAGGATCTGGCCCTCGAAGACGCTCTCCTCCCAGCCCTCCTCGTCCAGGCGCTGCCGCAGCAGATAGGCCAGCACGATGTCGTCGGCCTTCAGTTCGATCTTGGCGGCTTCGCGTTCGGTCTGCGAGCAATGCTCCGCCCAATCGCGCAGCAGCGTCGTACTGGGAGCCGGGCCCGTCCCAAGCTGGGCGAGGAGTCCCCGATGCACCAACAGGTCGGGATACCGTCTGATGGGCGACGTGAAATGGCAGTAGGTCTGTGACGCCAGACCGAAATGGCCGATGTTCACCGTGTCGTAAACGGCCCGGGCCTGAGCGCGCAGCACCTGCTGCACCAACGCTGCCTTCCCCCGGCCCGTAGGGGTGTACCGGTCGACCCACTCAGCGGTCTCGCGCGTCACCCGGCGGATCTCCTGGGGTGTGGCGGACATCGCATCGTAATCCGGCGTCGGAAGCCCAAGGCTCGAGAGCACGTCCAGAAGATGGTCGAGATGGAAGGGGTCGGGGAGATCGTGCACTCGGTAGACCGTCGGAACCTTCTCGCGCTCCAAGAACGTGGCCACCTGCTCGTTGGCGAGCACCATGTAGTTCTCGATGAACCAATGGCTCTCGAGTTCTTCGCTGGGATCGGCCGACACCACCCGGCCCTCCTTGTCCCATTCGAACTCCGGCTCGGTGGACTCGATCCGTAGGCTCCCGCGCGCCAGCCGCACCTCTCTAAGCGTCTGAGCCAGCGTCCTCCCCCACTCCAGCGGCCCGGCCAACTCCGAATCGGCGGATTCGACACCGCGGAACACCCGCTCCAACTCCTCGTAGTTCATCCGCTTGTCACTGCGGATGAGCGACCGATAGAAACGGCTCCCGAGCACCGCGCCCTGGTCGTCCACCTCCATCTCGACGGTGACAGCCTTGCGGTCCTCGTCCGGCCGCAGAGAGCACACCCCCGAGGAGAGCTGTGGCGGCAGCATGGGCTCCACCCCGGTGGCCACATATACCGAATTGCCCCGGCGCAAGGCCTCCTTGTCGAGCGTCGTCCCCTCGCGTACGAAGTACGACACGTCGGCTATGTGGACGTAGACGGTCGTCGTCCCGGAGGGGGTCCGCTCGAAAGAGAGGGCGTCATCGAAATCCTGCGCCATCGCAGGATCGACGGTGAAGGTGTAGAGATCGCGGAGATCCACGCGCCCGGAGTCGACCTCGTCATTGTGTTCCGCGGCCGCGGCCGCCCCGGCCAGCACCTTGGGACTGAAACCCCGCTGCGCCAGACCATCCACCAGGAGCGCTTCCATGACGTCGCCCAGCACTTTGCTCTTGCCGAGCGACCGGACGATCTGGGCCTTGAAGCCATAGGAGAACGTGAACAGTACCAGGTCGCCCGGCTGAGGCCTGATGGGGCTCCGCTCAACCGGCAAGGCAGGGCCGGGCTGGAACAACGGCTCCACCTCCAGGCTCTTGCCTCGTCGGACTATCACGCCCGCGATGTTGGCGGATCGCCCGGTCGGATCGCCGGGTGGGATGAGCCCCGCGCGGGCCAGTTGGGCCCGGCGCTTGTCGGAGCGGCTGCGTCCCGGGGTGTGACGGGCCACGCTCAGGCGCCCCTCAGGCGAGCCCCGCCGGCCACGCCGTCACCGGCGCCGTCACCGACAGCGCGGCCGCCAGCCGCCGGCGCGAGCTCCATGCTGACCCATTCGTCCTCGTATATGCGCTCACCGGGAGCTAGGCCGTGTAGCCGAGCCTCACCTAGAAGCTTCACTTCCTGGGTGCCCGCAAGAATGCCGGAGACCACCACCCGCACCGGCAGCGCCACGGTCTCCACGCCGCTACCCCACGAGCCCCCCAGCGAAACGAGTCTGCGCAGCAGAGCCGTCACCGGCGCCAGAGTCATGTTGGCAAGCACGGTAGCCCCGGCGAACCAGGCCGGCGAGGCCTCCTCTATGTCCGCCTGATGGATCTCGACCACTCCCTGAACCCCGTTGGCGTCCACATTCTCCCGCGCGGAGATGAGCGCCACCGGGTCGTTGTCGAAAGCGAAGACCGGGCCCCACCCCAGCTTCGCGGCGGCGATGGCAAGGATGCCTGACCCCGTGCCTGCATCGACCACCGGGCCGAGCGGCCGCGCCTGTGCCACGCGCCCACCCGTGACTCTCTGCAACAGTTGTAGAGTCCCCCGCGTCGTGGCGTGCAAACCGGTGCCAAAACCAAGCCCCGGGTTGATGACCACATCCACGAGAGCCGCGCCTTCCAGCGCCGCCTCCCACGGCGGGCGGACGCGGACTCCACCGATCACGATGGGGCCGAAGTGATCCCTCCAGCCATCCACCCAGTCGCGCGAGACGTCCCGGGTCTCGATCTGCACCCGGCCCGAGGCGCGCAGTTCCGCGGGCAGAGCCGCCAGCACCTCTTCGAAAGACGGGGGCTCGCCG
>JAFGIH010000363.1 GCA_016929985.1 Thermoleophilia bacterium
CCTCCACCACGTATCCTTCGCGCTCGGCGAACTCGATAACGTACTTGCGGGTTATGCCGGCCAGGATGCGGTTGTTGAGCGGATGGGTACGCAACACGCCTTCCAAGAAAGCGAAGACGTTCGATGAACCACCCTCTCGCACCAAGCCCTGGGAAGAGACGAACAGCGCCTCCTGTGCCCCCGCGTTGCGGGCCTCTTCTTTGGCGAGCACGGCGGGCAACAGATTCGTGGTCTTGATGTCGCAGCGAGCCCAGCGCAGATCTTCGACCGGATGGAGCGCCGATCCCTCCAGTATCTCGGAGTCCGTCGGGCCCGGCTTGCTGCGCGCGTAAGCAAGCACCGTGGGTTCGGGCGGGTGAGGGAACACGAATTCCCGGGGCGCATATCCCCTGGTGATCTGGACGTAGACCATGCCGTCAACCACGCCGGACCCCTTCACCAACTGGGGCAGTACGCCGCGCATGTCGTGCCCGCGAAGGGCGCCGGCCAGGCTGACCTCACCCAGGTTGCGCTCGAGACGCGCCAGATGATCGTCCAGCCAGACGAGGTGGCCGTTCATGACCTTGATGACCTCGTAGATGCCGTCCCCGAGCTGGAAGCCCCGGTCTTCGATCCGTACCCGGCCTTCCGAGAGAGGCATGAAGGTCCCGCTCAGATAGAGCATCTCAGTATGCATCTGCTAACCTCGCATAGATGATCACGTATCGCCTGGCAACTGCCCCTGATACCGCGCAGATCGTCTCCCTGCTCAGAGAGATCATGCACCACCACGGGGTCACTCCCCCTGCTCCCCTGAACCTCGACGCGACCGTCTCGACCATACTCGGCTCGCAAGACCACCTCATGCTGGTGGCCGAGACCGCGGATCGTCTCGTGGGGATGTGCGCCCTTCTATTCTCCCAGAGTACCTGGTCGGCGTCGCCTGTGTGTGAACTCCAGGATGTCCTCGTCACCAAGTCTTCACGACGCTCCGACATCGGCAGAGGGCTGATACAAGCCGCCGAGCGGATCGCGTACGCTCGCGGCTGTACCAGGCTGTTCTTGCTGGCCGAGTACTGGAACCTCGACGCGCACGCCTTCTACCGCAGCCTGGGCCTCGCCGAGAAGACCTGCTTGTACTTCGAGCGCGACCTGCGACGCCCCCTACTTTATTAGGAAGGGCGGTACTTCGAGGTCATCATCGTCCCGTTTGGGGGCCTCGGTGCGCGGCCCAAGAGGCGTTCCCTCCCCGGCGCCCGGGGGAGTCCCCTGCGAGGTATCCCTGGGTGGCGGCGGGGGAGACGCGACGCGCCCTCCAGGGGCGGGCGCCGGCCCGGAACCCGGACGACCGTGGGCGGTGGCGTCGACGACCTGCTGCGTGAGGATGTCCTCGCTGGTCGCGTCGAACCCTGTGGCCACGACCGTTACCCAGATGGTGTCGCCCAGCGACTTGTCGACCACGGCGCCAAAGATTATGTTCGCATCGGACTCCGCGGCATTGCCAACAGTCTCGGCGACCTCGGTGATCTCATGCAGTGACATGCTCTCGCCCCCGCTGATGTTGAGCAGGATGCCCCGGGCGCCCTCGATGGAGCTCTCCAGAAGCGATGAGTTGAGCGCCATCTCTGCAGCCCTCTTGGCGCGTCCCTCGCCGTGAGCACGGCCGATGCCCATGTGAGCGGTGCCCGCGCCGCTCATGATGGTGCGCACGTCGGCCAGGTCGAGGTTGATGACCCCTGGTACCGTCACCAAGTCGCAGATGCCCTGCACACCCTGCCGGAGCACGTCGTCGGCCAGACGCAGGGCCTGCACCATGGTGGTGTTCCTGTCGGCCACCTCGAGGAGCTTGTCGTTGGGGATCACGATGACCGTGTCGGCCCGTTGCTTCAGCAGGCGGGCGCCTTCGAGCGCCTGCAGGCCGCGGCGCCTGCCTTCGAACGCGAAGGGACGCGACACCACCCCGATGGTGAGCGCCCCGAGGGACCTGGCTATCTCGGCCACCACCGGCGCGGCGCCGGTCCCGGTGCCGCCGCCCTCGCCGGCCGTGATGAAGACCATGTCGCTGCCCTTGAGTATGTTCTTGATCTCGTCGTAGGCTGCCAGAGCCGCATCACGGCCCACCTTGGGGTCGGACCCTCCGCCCAGCCCCTTGGTCAACTCGCCTCCGATGCGCAGCTTGTGGTCGGCCTCGCACATGGCGAGAGCCTGGGCATCGGTGTTGACCGCGATGAACTCCACCCCTTCCAGACCGGCCTCGAGCATGCGGTTGATGGCGTTGGTACCGGCCCCGCCGACGCCCACGACCCGGATGACGGCGGGAAAACTCCGCGACGGCGGGATCAGGGTCCGCCTGGCCTCGTCGGTGATATCGAAAGCCGAGCCTTCATCTTCGTGGCTGCCGGTTGATTCTCCGTCCGTTTGGTCACCCGCTTCGCTGACGGGTCCGCCCACGGATTCGTCCGTGGCCTCGTCTGCCGGAGCACCGGCGGTCTCCGCCGGGGGGGCGGGTTCTCCTGCCGCGTCCTGACCCAGTGGCAGGCTCGTCTGCGGCTTCTCTTCAGCCGGCTTGGCCGCATCCGTCGCTCTGAAGAGAGAACTGAGCCCGCTGTCCTTCATGCTAGATCTTTTTTCCACTTAGCACCTCTCTCGCAAGCCGACGATATGCTTGGGCAGCATGGCTGTCCGGTGCGTACTTGAGTACCGATTCGCCCTTCACCGGTGCTTCGGGGAACTTGATGGTCTTGGGGATGGTGGTCTCGAAGACCAGGTCGCCGAAGCTACTACGCAGCACCTCGACGGCTTCCCGTCCGTGCACGGTACGAGAATCGTACATAGTGGGGATGATACCGGCGATATGCACACGCGGATTGAGGTTCTCCCGCACCAGCTCCAAAGTCCGCTCCAACTGCGCCAGCCCCCGCAACGACAGGTACTCGCACTGTACGGGGACGATGACGCCATCGGAAGCGGTCAGTGCGTTGATGGTCAGCAGGCCGAGTGAGGGCGGAGTGTCGATGAGGATGTAGTCGTAGTCATCCTGCACCGACATGAGAGCCTTGCTCAGGACCCGCTCTCTGCCGATGAGCGAACTAAGGGCGATCTCGACGGCCGCCAGATCGATACTCGCACCCGCCAGATCGATCTCGAGTTCGTGCACCGCACGTGAGATGGCAACCCCGCTGACGAGCACGTCGTACATGCTCGGTCGTATCGAGTCGGGGTTGAGCCCCAGGCTCATGGTGAGATTACCTTGAGGATCCATATCCACGGCCAGGACACGGTGGCCCATCTCCTTGAAGGCCACGCCCAGATTGATGGTGGTCGTGGTCTTCGCCACGCCACCCTTCTGATTCGCAAAGGCCACGACCCTAGCCAAGCCATCTCCCCTTGGTCCGACGATCACCCTACCGACAGGTATTGATAGCTTTTCGCAAAGCGTGCAGCAAATCCTCCGTGGGAGGACCGATGCGCGCCGTGGACTACTACCGGGTAACGGTCTCCAGGCCCGCTTTCAGAAAGCCACCGTCGGCCGGCACAGGGGGAGATTGCGACTCTGAGAGCTCCTTGATCTCGCGCATGTAGTCGCGGTTCTCGCGCACGTGCTCCCAGGCGTGGCACATGAGATAACCCTCGATCTGATGCTTCCGGTACATGGGCGCTTTGGGTTTGACAGCAAGCATCCGCCGGACCTTATAGAAGCGCTTATGGGCATCGAGCAGAGCCACCTGCAACTCGTAAGGGGTCATCTGTTTGGGCCAGTGGACCACATGATGCCCGTCGTAGAGAGTCCAATTCCGAGTGATAATGCGGCCTTCCGCCTCCCACCGAGCGGTGTGCTGAGTGCCGGGCAGCGGTGTGAGGGCGAGAAACTGCACGCTGTTCAGCCCGTGGTCAAGACAGTAATCGGCCGTCTGGTACAGCGACTCCGGAGTGTCCGCATCGGCGCCGAACGCGAACATGCCATGCGTCTTGATACCCCTGTTCGCCAGGGCCTCGAGGCCTCCCGACATGTCGTCGATGCTCGACTCCTTGTGGTACTCCTTGAGGGTATTGGGATTGATAGACTCCAGACCCAGGTAGACGATGCGGCAACCGGCGTTCCAGAGCAGATCGAGAAGCTCGTTGTCTATGTTGCCGTTCTTGCAGACCGAATCGACCCTGATCTGCGCGTAGAA
>JAFGIH010000364.1 GCA_016929985.1 Thermoleophilia bacterium
GCCGCCCGGCGTGCCGGTGGCCACCGTCGCTATCAACGGAGCCCGCAACGCCGCCATCCTGGCCGCGAAGATACTGCGCATCGCCGGACTGGTGGATATGGCCGCCGGCGGCGCGGCCGGGGGCGCGACGTCTGGGGCCGGCGCCGACGCGGGCGCCGCGGCGGACCCGGCGCCCGAGGGGGCCCCGCGATGATCGAGCGCTACTCCACGCCTGAGATGGCGGCGGTCTGGACCGACGAGGCCCGCATGGCGACCTGGCTCCAGGTCGAGCTGGCGGTGTGCGAAGCTTGGACCCGTCTGGGCCGGATCCCCGATGACGCCCTGCAGGAGATCAAGTCCAGAGCCGCCTTCGATGTCGACAGGGTCTGCGAGATCGAGCAGACGACGCAGCACGACGTCATCGCCTTCGTCAGTTGTGTAGCCGAGAACGTGGGTGAGTGCTCCAAGTACATCCACTACGGACTCACGTCGTCCGACGTGCTCGACAGCGGGCTGGCGTTGCAGCTCAGGGCGGCCGGGGCGCTTCTCGAGGAGGAGACGGTCAAACTGGGCCGCATTCTTCAGAAACGGGCCCTGGAGCACCGCGACACCCTCATGATGGGTCGCACACACGGCGTGCACGCGGAGCCCATCACGTTCGGCATGGTGCTGGGGCTGTGGGCCTTCGAGGTGCAGCGCGGGCTGCACAGGCTGCAGAGGGCGGTGCAGCAGGTCTCGGTGGGCAAGATCTCCGGTGCTGTGGGCAACTACGCCAACGTCGACCCGGAGGTGGAGCGCATCGCCATGTCCGTGCTCGATCTGGGGTCGGCTCCCATCTCCACGCAGGTGGTGCAGCGCGACCGTCATGCCGAGTTCATGGCCGCCTTGGCCCTGCTGGCCGCCACCATCGAAAAGATGGCTCTGCAGGTGCGTCACTACCAGCGCACCGAGGTGCTGGAGGCGGAAGAGTATTTCGCACCCGGTCAGAAGGGCTCGTCGGCTATGCCGCACAAGCGCAACCCCATCATCTCTGAGCGTCTCTGCGGCCAGGCCCGCGTCATACGAGCCAACATGCTGGCCGCCTTCGAGAACGTGGCTCTGTGGCACGAGCGAGACATCAGCCATTCCAGCGTCGAAAGAGTCATCCTGCCCGACAGCACCATCCTCCTGCACTACATGCTCAAGAAGGCCTGTTGGCTGGTGGAGAAGTTGAACGTGTACCCGCAGAACATGGCCGCCAACCTGGAGAAGAGCTACGGCCTGCTCTACAGCCAGCGGGTCCTGCTGGCTTTGGTGGAAGCCGGGATGCTGAGGGACGACGCGTACGCGGTCGTCCAGCGCAGCGCCATGAGGGCCTGGGAAGAGAAGACCTCGTTTAAAGAGCTACTCAAAGCTGATGCCGAGGTAAGGGACCGTCTGGCTGAGGTTGAGCTTGATGCTTGTTTCGACCCAGGTTACCAACTCCGCAACATGGGAGTGATCTTCGACCGGGTGGGCGCCCTGGAGTGGTAGGGCGCAGCTCCGCGCTCGGGCGAGAGGGCGCGCGGGCGGCCCCACAGGAGCCTGTGGAGCCTCGCGACCGGCGGTGCGGCATGGTCGAGCCATAAGAGGGCGGCTGCATCATCATTTGATTCTTGTTAAGATGGAGGTGTCTGAAGAAAGAAAGCGCGCCTAGTAGCGGTCTTCGGTTGTTTTTCCACACCACCGCCCGGTTGCTCATGGAACTCGACACTCTCGATCACCAGATCCTCACACTGCTCACTCAAGACGGGCGGGTCCCTAACGTGCACATCGGTGCGGCGCTCGGAGTGAGCCAATCGACCATCAAGAAGCGCATCGACCGGCTGATCGATGGCGGCGCCTGCCGGGTGCTGGCTATCGTCGACCCGGGGGTTCTTGGCTTTCGCACGAGCGTTGTTCTGCTCATCAGGAGCAGGCCGGGGAGCTCGGGCGGGGTGGTTGGATCCCTTAAGGCTTTGCCCGAGATCTGCTGGGCGGCTCAGACCATCGGGCCCCACGGAGTGTTTGCTGAGGCCATTCTGCGCGGGTCGGATGAGATCTTCGACCTAGTGGCGCGGAGGATCGCCGGGACGCCTGGGGTGGATGGAGTGGAGACTCTCGTCGTCACCCGGCAGATCTCGTGGCGGCCCATCGAACGCCGCGTGTCGACGGCTTCCAGAGCCTCGGGTAGGGCCGACCGATACGAGGCGCCGGCCTGGCGAGGCGACGCGGGGGCGTACCCAGGGGCGGCTGGTGCGGGGGATGGCACCCGGCCGTCGGAACGGATCGACGATGCCGACGTGCGTATCATCGCCCTGCTGCAGGAGGACGGCCGCCGGCCGGCTGCCGAGATCGCAAGGATGGTGAGACTGAGCCAGCCCACGGTCAAGAGCCGCATCGATCGCCTCGTCGGTCGAGGGGTATGTAAGATCGCCGCCGTGGTAGACCCGGCGGTTCTGGGGCTGCTCACAGGCGCTTTTGTCCAGATAAGAGTCGACTCCGGAAGCATCGTCGAGACGGGCGACGCCCTGGCGCGGATGCCTGCGATCACCTGGCTCTGTCACACCACAGGGAGATTCGACCTCCTCGCCGAGATCCACATGGCCGACACGCGAGAGGTCCTGGAGTTCGCGGGGCGGACCATCGCGGAGATCCCGGGTGTCCGTACTGCCGAGGTGTCGCTGTTCGCAGAGCAGAGAGGCGGACACCCTTTCGCGTGGTGCCCTCAGCGCAGCTAGAGGTCCGCGTCCTCCCGTTTTTTCTGCTCCGCACCCGCACGGGACGCAGAGTACATGCCGGCGACGAGGCATACGAGTGCGATGCCTATCATCACCCAGAACACCACGCCGTGGAGCAGATACGAGATGCCTCCGATGATGATGGCCCCCACCATCAACGAGATGGCGATGATATGAAGCCTGCGGTCGAGAGTCATGACAGGGACAGTAGAGCCGCGCCGGTCGAATGTCAATGGCTGCCGGGAAGCTGCCGCCGGTGCTCCCGACCTGGTAGAATCGGGACTCGGTCGGTTTCCC
>JAFGIH010000365.1 GCA_016929985.1 Thermoleophilia bacterium
CCCCGAGCCCGCTCGGGAGTGAGGAGCGATCACGCCTTCTGTGCCCACACCCATAGATCTGCGGAGCGATACCATCACCAAGCCCAGTGAGGGCATGCGCCGCGCCATGGCGGCGGCACCGGTGGGCGACGACGTCTACCGCGAAGACCCTACGGTCGAACGTCTCCAAGAGCTGGTGGCGGGTCTGTTGCAGAAAGAGGCGGCGCTGTTCGTCCCCTCCGGCACCATGGGCAACCAACTCTGTCTGCGCACGCTCACCCGCATGGGCGACGAGGTCATCGTCCACGAGAACGCCCACGTGCTGCTCTACGAGGGCGGTTCGGCGGCAGCGTTGTCGGGGTTGCAGTTGCGCACGGTGCCGGGCGACCATGGGGTCATCGATGCCGAGACCGTGGAGCGCACCATCCGCGCCGGGGCCGAGCACTTTCCGCGCACCGGGGCTGTGGAGATGGAGAACACTCACAACAACGCCGGGGGGACCATATGGCCGCTCCCGGCCATGCAGGAGGTGGCCGCAGTCGCCCGGAGGCATGGCCTGGGGGTCCATCTGGACGGCGCCCGTCTGTGGAACGCTCACAAAGCCACCGGCGTGCCGCTGCCCGATTATGCGGCTACAGCAGATTCGGTCATGGTCTGCTTCTCGAAAGGCCTCGGGGCCCCCATCGGCTCGGTTCTGGCGGGCGCGAAGACGTTTGTCGAAGAGGCGCGCAATAACCGCAAGCGCTATGGTGGCGCCATGAGACAGGCGGGCATCATCGCCGCGGGCGTGCTCTATGCTCTCGAGCACAACCTCGACCGGCTGGTGGACGACCATGAGAACGCTGCCATCTTGGCCGGCCGTCTGCGCGAGGTGTCCGGCGTCGAGATAGCCCATCCGGTGCAGACCAACATCGTCATCGCCTCCATCGGTGGGCTGGGAGTCACGGGCGCAGAGGTGGTCGCGGCCCTCAAAGATCAAGGTGTGCTGTGTGGTCTGGCGGCGTCCGACCGGGTGCGTTTCGTCACTCATCTGGACGTGAGCGCCGAGGACGTGAGCGCGGCCGGCGAGATTATCGTGCAGACACTGACCTCGCTTGCGCCAAGCAACAGAGCCGGGTGAGCCGCGGGGCCGGTGAGAAGGAGGGAACATGGATCGTGAGCAGGCTCTGAGTCTGGTAAGAGAACGGGTGAAGAACGAGAACCTGGTGAACCATATGTTGGCCACCGAAGCCATCATGGGCGCGCTGGCGCGGCGCCTGGGCGGCGACGAGGAGCGCTGGCGGCTCGCCGGGTTATTGCACGACCTCGACGTGGAGGAGACCGCGGAGCGTATGGAGGTGCACGGCAACCTCACGGTCGAGTGGCTGCGCGAGGCCGGTCTCGGCGACGAGGAGGTCCTTCAGGCCATCCGTGCCCACAACGCGGCCAACGGCTCTACCGTCGGTTGTGCCATGGACCGCGCGCTCTTCGCCTGCGACTGTCTGAGCGGTCTGGTCACGGCGGCGGCGCTTATCCGCCCCGAGAAGAAGCTCGCGCCTGTAGAGCTCAAGAGCCTCAAGAAGCGCTTCAAAGAACCATCGTTCGCCAAGGGGGCGCGCCGGGAAGACATCATGACGTGTTCTGAACTCGGTCTGGAACTGGAAGAGTTCCTCGCCATAGGGTTGGACGCCATGAAAGGGGTAGCTGATGAGCTTGGGCTCTAGAAGCGACGGAGACGATGTCGCGGGGGATGCCCCTGTGGTGCTGGCTACGATGTACGATCCGGTAGAAGCCGAGATCGTCGTGTCGAAACTCCGCAGCGCGGGTATCAAGTGTTACCTGCGGCATGAAGCCGCCGGAGTGGTCTACGGGCTCACCGTTGACGGGATGGGCCAACAGAACATCATGGTACGGCCGCAGGATCTTCAAGAAGCGCAGGCGGCGCTGGAGCAATCGGCCTAAACAGTTCTTCTTGCCAGCGGACGTTAGGAGTCGCGGATGCTCTCTGTCCTCGGAATCGATTTGGGAGGCACCAAGATCGCGGTCGGTCCGGTAGACGGCGAGGGTACCCTGCTCGCGCCCCCGATAGTGGCGCCGGCGCAGTCGAGCGACGCCTCCTCCCTCTTGGCCGGGCTGACTTCAACGCTGCAGAGGGCGCTCGCCGAGTTCGAGCAGTTCGCTCCCGGTGCGGTGGGGTTGGCGTGCGCGGGCACCGTCGACGGTGCGCGGGGCGAAGTCATCAAGTCGCCCAATCTGCCCCTCAGAGACGCCCCACTGGCGGCCATGCTCCAAGTCGCAGTGGGCCTCCCGGTTGTGCTGGAGAACGACGGGAATGCCGCGGTGTTGGCTGAGGTCGTCGCGGGCGCTGCCGTCGGGCTTCGCGATGTGGTCATGCTGACCCTGGGCACGGGAGTGGGGGGCGGCATCATCGTGGGCGGCCGACTGTACCGAGGCGCCAACAACGCCGCCGGCGAGATCGGGCACATGGTGGTGCGGGCCGGGGGGCTCGCCTGCCGGTGCGGACATCGTGGGTGTCTCGAGATGTATGCCTCAGGCCCCGCGCTGGCCCGGTACGCGAGGGCGCGCGCCAAGGACCCCGCACGCGACCCCGGAGGCGCTTTGCTGACCCTCCGCAAGCATGGCGGACTGCACGGGGCGGCGGTCGCTCGTCTGGCTCGGGAGGGTCATCCGGGCGCTCTGGAGGCGGTGGACCAACTCGCCGGATGGTTAGGGGTCGGCCTGGTGAGCCTCACCAACACGTTCGACCCCCAAATGATCGTCATCGGCGGGGGCGTGAGCGGTCTGGGCGAATCGCTCCTGCAACCCGTCCGGGAGTATGTGCGCAAGAACGCCATGCCGCCCGGCAGTGACCAGGTGCAGATCGAGATCGCGGCGCTGGGCAACACAGCGGGCCTCATCGGCGGGGCTCTGGTGGCATGGGAAGTCTTGAGCGGGTCGCGGGACGCGGCCGAGCGGTAAGGCGTACAGGCGGCCATGCTCTACATCTGTCCGACGCCTATCGGTAACCTTGGAGACATCACGCTCCGCACGTTGGAGGTTTTGCGGCAGACCGACCTGGTGGCCTGTGAAGACACGCGCCACACACGCGTTCTGCTCGAACGCCATGGTGTCACGGCTGCGAGGCTCCTGAGTTTTCACGACCATAACGAAGAGCAACGCCTTCGGACCCTTCTCCCCCTGTTACGTGAGGGCAAGAACGTGGCGGTGGTCAGCGACGCGGGTATGCCGGGTCTCTCCGACCCGGGCTTCACGCTCATCCGGGCCTGTGCCGCCGAGGGGTTGCCGGTCACCGTGCTCCCCGGGCCTTCAGCGATCTCCACGGCCCTCGTCCTGTCCGGACTGCCGGCCGACAAATTCGCCTTCGTGGGCTTTTTGCCACGAGGGAAGGCTAAACTGCTCGAGGAACTGGAGCGTTTTGAGGGCACCGGGCTGGCGCTCGTGGCCTTCGAGTCGCCTCGGCGTCTGCAGGCCTCCCTGGCCGTGATCGATTCGCGGTGGCCGGGGCGCCGTATGGCGGTGTGCCGCGAGATCACGAAGCTGCATGAAGAGGCCATCCGAGGCACGGCAAGCGAGGTGCTGGCTCGGCTTCCCGACCCTGTGAGGGGGGAGATCGTTGTGGTGCTCGCTCCCTCGAACGGGGCCGATGGGGCCCCGGCTGATGCGGCCACGGCGCCCAGGCGACGGCGATCCCCAGCTCCGGTAGCGGTCGCAGCCATGGAGCAGCGGGCCCGTGAGGCCTTCGAAGAGTTGGCCGAACTCGGCGTGGGCACCAAGAAAGCGGCGGGCATCATCGCTGGTCTTTCGGGGCTGTCCAACAAGCGGGCCTACGAGTTGGGCGTGGCGGTGAAGGCAGCGGTTGCAGCGGGCCCGACAAAGACTGCAGAGAAGAAGCGAAGCCGGCCGTAGCGGCCGGCTTCGCCCGTCGTCTCGTACGCCGTCGGGCCGACCCCGACAGGGCTCTTCTCTACGATCCGAGAAGCTGCAGGAGGTTGGAGAG
>JAFGIH010000366.1 GCA_016929985.1 Thermoleophilia bacterium
ACAAGATCGTGTGGAGCAATCTGCAGTACATGGCCAAGGCCTTCATGCCGGTGGCGTGGCTCGCTGTGCTGCTCGACTATGCAGGGCTTTCCTGGTGGTTCAAGCCACGGCGCCTCATGCTTCTGTGCCTCGTCCCCGTCGTTACAACGCTGCTCCTCTGGACTAACGATCTCCACCATCTCATGCGGACGGAGGAGTGGTTGAGCACCACCGGCCCGCTTGAAATACTGGGGTTCAATTGGGGGATCTGGTTCTGGATCCACATGCTCTACAGCTATGCCGCCCTCACGGCAGCCGTCGGTGTCACGATCTCGGTTTGTCGTTCGTCACCCCCGCTTTACCGCCGACAACCGCTCGCCCTACTGATGGGTTCAGCCATCCCCATCGTTGTCCATGCCGCATTCATCTTCAACGAGCAGTTCGGCATCACGTGGGACTACAGCCCCATCGGCTTCAATATCGGAGCCATCATCATCGCGTGGGGGCTCTTCCGACTGCGGCTCTTCAATCTTGCGCCTGTGGCCAGACACGCCCTCGTGGAGGACATGACCGACGGCGTCATCGTACTGGACAACGATGACCGGGTCGTCGACCTCAACGACTCCGCGGAGAGCCTTGTCGGCAAGCAGAAGAGGCAGGTCCTGAGCCGCCCCCTCGTGGAAGTATGGGAGGCCTGGTCGCAGGTAGCCGGACCTTCTTCGGCCCAGACCAGCCGCGCCGAGCTATGCCTTGAGAGAGGTGACGATACCCATCACTATGAGGTCAAGTGGTCGCCGGTAAGACGGCGCCACGACACCCTCGGCCGTCTTGTGGTCGTTCAGGATGTGACCGAGAGAGTGCTCTTGGAAGAGAGCCTACGCCGGCAGGCCCTCACCGATAGCCTCACCGGCCTACCGAACCGAGTCCTCTTCATGACCCGATTGGAAGATGCCATCCGCCAGGCCCGGCGGCGAAGTGACGCGATCTTTGCCGTGCTGGTGCTCGACCTCGACCGGTTCAAGCTGATAAACGACACCATCGGACATCCAGCCGGGGACGTGCTGTTGCAGAACGTGGCGGCCAAACTGAAGCGCTGCGTCCGCGACGCCGATACGGTCGCGCGCATGGGTGGTGATGAGTTCATGGTCTTGCTCTATGAGATCACTACCGGGCGCGACCTGCTCCCGATACTGGACCGTATCCACGAAGAACTGCGGGAGCCCGTTTGCTTCCGCCAGCATGAGATGACCACCGATGCGAGCGTGGGAGTAGTGATCTGGAACCCCTCGTATGATGACCCCGAGGACCTTCTCCGTGCCGCCGACACCGCCATGTACCAGGCAAAGGAAGACGGCAGAGGATGCCACCGCGTCTTCGATGAAGAGATGCACAGCTCGCTGCTCCGGACACTTGCTGCGGAGAACGACCTGCGCGCCTCTCTGGGCCGCAGGGAGTTCTCACTCGCCTATCAGCCCATCGTGGATCTCAAGACCGGGAAGGTCCGTTCTCTCGAGGCGCTGATACGCTGGCACCACCCGCGGCGAGGCGTGGTTTTCCCCAACGAGTTCATCCCCATCGCCGCCAACAGCGGCCTCATCGTGGCGATCGGCGAGCTGGGCCTCACCGAGCTCTGCGGTCAGATCAGCCGCTGGCGATCGCCCGGCTGCGCGGCGGGCGCGCTGCCGGTCAGCTTCAATCTCTCGCCTCGACAGCTGAAAGAGCCCGATTTCGCGCAGAGCATCGCCGACCTGCTTGCTGAATGGCGCGTAGAGCCAGACCGGCTTATCTTCGAGATCACGGAGAGCGCGCTGATACACGACCCACAAGGCTCCAGGCAGGTGATGCGGGAATTGCGGAACATGGGGCTGCACCTTTGCCTTGACGACTTCGGCACCGGCTGGTCGTCTCTGCAACACTTGGCCACTTTCCCGGTGCAGGAACTCAAGATCGATCGCTCGTTCGTCTCTCGGCTCGTGCGCGGTAACACCGACTACGAGGTCGTGAGATCGCTCGCATCTCTCGCCCACACTCTCGGTCTGGAAGTCATCGGCGAGGGGGTGGAGCGCAGCGAGCAATGGCGCCTTCTCGAAGAACTGGGCTGTGATCGCGCCCAAGGCTACTACGTCGGACGACCGATGGACCCTGATGAGCTCCTGGAATTCCTCGACGATCTCGAGCGGGGGAGCTGCGAGGCGAACAGGCCGGCACGCCCACGGTCGAGTACCAGGTCAACGGCGCAGCACCTCCCTGGAGACGAGGCTTGGCGACTGCATGGATCAGATGCCTCGGCCACGCTATCTCCGCCACCCTTCGCCATACCCGGATCGTAGACTCAGGTCGTCCGTCGCGAACGGAACCGCTCAGCCCAGGTGCTCTTCATCCCCGGTGAGAAAGTATCGCAGCCGCTCGCTCATGTTCACTGCGTGGTCGCCTATGCGCTCCAGATAGCGGCCCACCATAGCCAGCCGGATGGCAGAAGCAAGGCTGTCCTCATCCCTGAGTTCCACGAGTCGCGCGAGGAGCCGGGCATGCAACTCATCTAAGACATCGTCTTTGACAGGCACTTCGGCCGCCAGCGTCTCGTCTTTCGCCGCCCACGCGTCGATGGCCGCCCCCATGACCTCCGCAGCCACCCGGCCCATGTCGGCAATCAAGGCCCGCACCGGCCTGAGCTCCGGTTCAGAGAAGTCATCGACCTGAGCGAATTTGGCGATGTTGTGCGCAAGGTCACCCGTCCTCTCCAGGTCGGTGATCACCCGCAAGATCACCACGATGAGCCGCAGATCGCCGGCTACCGGCGCCTGTTGGGCCAGCAGGGCAAGAGCGCGGGTCTCAACATCCATGAACATGGCGTCTATCTCGTCGTCGCCGTCGCGGACCCTCTGCGCCAAATCCTTATCGCGCTCGATCAACGCCGTAGTCGCCAACTGGGTGCTACGCTCCACCAGCGCGCCCATGCGCACGATCGCCTGGTCGAGGTTCTCGAGCTCTCTGTGAAATGCATCTCGCATAATCAGTCTCCGTCTCTTTCGGACCGTCTACCCAAAACGACCCGATACGTAGTCTTCCGTGCGCTTGTCGCGTGGCTTCGTGAAGATTCCGCCGGTCGGCCCGAACTCGACCAGGACCCCCCACCGCGCCGAAGTCTCCTCGTTCACCTCCGTGTAGAGGAAGGCGGTCTCGTCGGAGACACGCGCCGCCTGCTGCATGTTGTGCGTGACGATGATGATGGAGTACTCCTGTTTGAGTTCCTGCATGAGGTCCTCGATACGCACCGTCGCGATAGGGTCCAGTGCCGAGGCCGGTTCGTCCATGAGTATCACGTCTGGTTCCACGGCGATAGCTCTGGCGATACACAGCCGCTGCTGTTGACCACCCGAGAGATCGAGCGCGCTTTTCTTGAGTTGGTTCTTCACCTCGTCCCACAACGCTGCGCGACGTAGGGAGCGCTCCACCAGCTCATCCATATCGCCCTTGTAGCCGTTGATCTTGGCGCCGAAGGCGATGTTGTCGTAGATGGACTTGGGGAAAGGGTTGGGACGTTGGAAGACCATGCCGATGTGGCGCCGGACCACCACAGGATCGACTCCCGGGGCGTAGATGTTCTCCCCGTGATAGAGGATCTCGCCGGTCACCTTTGCCCCCGGGATGAGCTCGTTCATGCGGTTGAAGCACCTGATCAGCGTGCTCTTGCCGCAGCCCGAAGGTCCAATGATCGCGGTGATGCGGCGAGGACGGATGTCCATGGTGACGCCCTTGAGGGCGATGTTCTTGCCGTAGTGAACGCTCAGGTCGCGAACCGAGAAGACCGGCTGCCCAACGAACCCAGGTTCGGCTTCGAAGCCCTCGCGGGCCGCCACCGAAGCAAGTGACCGCACATCCCTTCTCGACTCATCCACTTCTTTTGTCAACCACGTGTTCTGGGTCATCTGGATATCCGGCTCCTTGATGCGACCAACCGGGCCGCGATAGTGAACACCAATACGATGATGAGCAGTTCGAGGGCCCCCGCCCAAGCCCGCGCCTGCCCGGCCGCGAACGGGTTGCGCGCCCCGTCAAAGATCGCCAGCGTGAGTGACGACATGGGTTCCCCCCACAGCTTCGCGGTGAGCTGATACGAGCCGAGCGCGGTGAGGATGAGGGGAGCCGTCTCACCGGCGGCGCGGGCAACGGCAAGCATGACCCCGGTCGTGATACCGGGAGCCGCTGAGGGGAGGATGACCTTGATGATGGTCTGCCACTTGGCAGCGCCCAAGGCGTAGCTCGCGTCCTTCAGTTCGTGCGGCACGAGCTTCAGCATCTCCTCGGTCGAGCGCACGATGATGGGCATCATGATGATCGCCAAAGAGGCCGCTCCCATGAGAGCCCCGAATCCGAATTCGATCACGAGCGCAGTGTAGACGAAGAGACCGACGAAGACCGACGGCACGCCGGTCATCACGTCGGAGAAGAAACGGATGAGCTTCGCCAGCCAGTTCTTCTTGCCATACTCCACCAGATACACTGCTGCAAATACAC
Source organism: Thermoleophilia bacterium (assembly GCA_016929985.1). The sequence continues at coordinate 4,498 of JAFGIH010000366.1, forward strand.
CGAACGGTATGGAGACGACGCTCGCCAGCCCCACCATGATGAACGTGCCTACCAGGCCGTTGAGAAAGCCTCCGCCTTCCCGCCGGAAACTGAGCGGCATAGAACTGGTAAGGAACTCCCAGTCCATGGTGGCGATGCCTTTCGCGGTGATCTGATACAGGATCATGACCACCGGTATCATGGTGATACCGACCGCCAGAGCGACCAAGAACGTGTTCCGGCCATTCCTCCATACCCGCCGCCGAGTAGGCCGGCAGTCCTTGAGAGACACCCCAGGACCCACTCTGCGACCTGCCCAACGGTCCTGGCTTCCGCCGGGAACGATGCTACTCAGGCTATCGTTCATATCCTGTTGAACCTCCACACAAGCGCCCTCGCGCCCATGTTGATGAGGATGGTCAGGGCGAACAGGACCACGCCGATGCCCACGAGCGCGCGGATATGGTCGCCGGTGGCCTCTTGGAACTGGTTGGCGATGACCGCAGCCATCGAGTAGCCGGGTCTGAGCCACGAAACGTCTATCCGTACCGCAGACCCGATGAGGAGCGCCACCGCGATGGTCTCGCCCAGGGCGCGGCCCAGGCCGAGCATGATCGCTCCCACGATGCCCGCGCGCCCGCGTGGAAGCACGCTCTGCCGGACCATCTCCCACTTCGTGGCGCCCAGAGCGTAGGCCGCGTGCCTGTCGGCGTTGGGAACGGTAGCGAAGACCTCACGGCAGAGTGACGTGATGATGGGTGTGATCATCACCGCCAGTATCACGCCGGCGCCGAAGTAAGACAGTCCGGACGCGGGTCCCTTGAAAATGGGGATGAAGCCAAGGTACTTGGCCAGGAAGTCGGCCGTAGGCTGCAGGAACAGAGGGAGGAGTATGAACACCCCCCAGAGACCGTAGATGACGCTCGGCACCGCCGCCAGCAGATCGATCGCGTACCCGATGGGTGCTTTCAAGCGCTTCGGAGAGTACTCAGTCAAGAAGAGCGACACGCCCAGGCTGAGAGGGATCGCGATGATGAGAGCAATCACCGACGTGATGACCGTGCCGTAAATGAACGCAAGAGCCCCAAATTCGCCATCGTTGGGGCTCCATTCGCTGCTGGTGACGAACGAGATACCCTGTGAACCGAAGACCGGGAGCGCCGTCCCGGTGGTCGATACGACCATCCAAGCAAGCACCAGGAGGATAAGTACCCCCGAGGACGCCGCGAAGATGACGAAGAGGGAGTCGGCCCGGCGGCCGACTCCCCTCCGCTGCCAGGGAGAGGCAGACTTCGTGGGAGAGATAACGCTAGAACGTGCTGATGGATTCGATCTTGGCCAGCGCAAGAGCCTTCAACTCCTCCGACAGCGGCGCATACCCGAGTTCCTCGGCGATGGCCGTACCTCCGTCGAGCGACCAGGTGAGCCACGCCTTGAGGGCGTCCGCCTTGGCCGCGTCTTTCATAGTGTCGTATACCAAGATCCAGGTGGCCCCCACGATGGGGTAGGCCTGCTCCCCGGCGCTGTTGGAGACGCTGAAGCGTAGGTCCTCGGGGAACTCCACCCCGACCGCCGCCGCGGAGGTGGACTCCAAAGACGGGATGATGAAGTTGCCGGCCTGGTTCTGAAGCGTGGCCATGGTCAGCCCCGACTCCGTGGCGTAGGAGAGTTCCACGTATCCGATGCTACCGGCCTGCTGCTGGACCACGGCCGCCACCCCGTCGTTGCCCTGACCGCCGATGCCCACCGGCCACTGCACCTCCTTGCCACCCCCTACCGTATCGGCCCACTCACTGGACACCTGGG
>JAFGIH010000367.1 GCA_016929985.1 Thermoleophilia bacterium
CACGTCTTCGATGCAGCCCCGGCCGATCCCCATGATCGCTCCGCCGTAGGCCTGTCCCTCACAGCCGTCCCAGTTGATGACCTTGCCCACGTCGTTCACCGTGACCATCTTCACGATGTCCACGCCGCCGGTCTCCGGGTCTACCTCCACCTCCATGAAATGTGCCTGGCGGCAGAAGCGGAGGCGCGCGCCCAGATAGGTGCCCCGCTGGACCTGCCAGGCGTCGTCGAACAGGGGCGGCGTCATCCGCATGGGATGGGCCAGCCCCTCCGTGCCCGCGAAGATGGGCTCGCCGATGGGTGACATGAGCGGTCCCTGCGCTCCCGAGGGGCCGACGAAATCGGCCACGGTCATCCGGTTCTGCGGGTCGGCCTTCTCGAAGATGACTCCGTCCGCGAGGTCCAGCTCAGCAGCGGTCTTGCCGGGGAAGGCCGGCGGGAATCCGGGACCGAGCTGGGTGACGGCGCGGGGGACCACGGCCGCTTCCAGGATCCTCTGCTTGAGCAGGCGGGCCGCGTGCCGCACCGCCCAGCCGTTGACCGCCAAGTTGGTGGACGTGTCCGGCGTCATGGTGTAGAAACCGGCGTCGTCCTGGTGCTTGAAGCGTACGTCCTCCACCCTGAAGCCGAGCTCGTCCGCCGCGATCTGGCAGTAGCTGGTCTCGGCGTTCTGTCCCCCGTCGGCGCGGCAACCCAAGATGGTCGCCGTGCCGTCGTTACGCTCCACGTAGATGGCCACCTCGCTGGTGCCGGCGGAGTCGTCCCATTCGTGCGTCCAGGTGAACGCCAGACCGTGCATCTTGCCGTTCGGCAGCCGCTTCACCCCGGGGGCGTGCCGTTTCGCGTCCCAGTCGATGGCGGCCTTGCCCCTCTCCACGCATTCACGCAGGCTGTCTCTCGACGGGAAGCCCAGCTCCGCCTTGCGCTCGTTCAGCCAGGTGATGTCGTGTCCCTCGGCGCCGTCGTTCTTGAGGGCCACCTCGATGGGGTCGATCCCCAGGGCGTCGGCCACCCGGTTCGTGACCAGGTTGACCGCGTAGCTGTTGGAGTTCTGCTCGCAGCGGGTGGGGACGTTGGGGCCCTTGTTGACCCACACCCCTTCGGTGATCCCGCGCACGTGGGGGATCTTGGTGTTGTCGATGAGGTGCTTGGCGATGCCGAACACCAGCATAGCTTGGTTGACGACCACGCCCCGCTCCTCCACCGCGGTGATGGCGCCGTCGCGCTTGGCCCCCACCTTGAAGTAGAAGGTGCCGGCGTCCATCTCGCCGCCGTAGAAGTCTTCCCGCCGGCTGAAGAGCCACTTGACCGGACGGCCGGTCCGTCTGGCCGCCACCGCCGCACAGTAGGTGCCGCCCAGGTTCCACGCCATCTGGCTCCAGCCGCCGAAACTGGCCCCCTGATAGAGGCAGTGGATGTCGATCTTGTTCATGGTGAGCCCGTCGAACCAGGTGGCGATGGCCCGTTTGCAGACATGCGGCCGCTGCTGCTTTACCCACACCTCGGCGAAGTCGCCGTTCCACCTCCACACGCCGCAGGGCCGTTCCGGGCCGATCCAGGTGTTCTGCCCCATGGTGTAGTTGAATTCGAGGATGACGTCCGCTTCGGCGAAGCCCTGCTCGACGTCACCGTGCTCCTCCACGTACAGGCCGCGGCTATCGAGGTTGCTGCCGGGGTTTTCCTCGGGGTTGGCGACGGGCGCCCCGGGCTCCCGAGCCTCCATGTGGTCAAGGACGAAGGGGCGCTGGGCCCACTCCACCCGGATGAGCTTGAGGGCCTGCTCGGCGATCTCTTCACTGTCGGCGCAGACGAAGGCGCCCAGCTCTTCCCCCTGCCAGTGCGCAACCCGGGAGAGCGGCCGCACGCTGTTCAGCTCGTGGCCCCCCAGGCTCGCGCCCTCGGGCAGCTCCGGGTCGTCGTAGCGCAGCACAGCTCGGACTCCTGGGTGCTCCTCGGCCTCCGCGGTGTCCATGCTCACGATCTCGGCGTGCGGATAGGGAGAGGTCAGGAATCTTCCGTAGAGCATGCCGGGGAGCTTCACGTCGAGCGTGTATTTGGCTGCGCCGCTGGCCTTCTCGTAGCCGTCGCTGCGGCGCACCCCGCGCCGACCGATACTGCGGTACTCGTCCAGGGGATAGGCGTCGGCCCGCTTGTTGTCAAAGGAACCCAGCATCCGCTGCTTCTGGGTGTCGCTCATGACGGGGACCTCCCGTTGAGGACCGCGGCCGCCTCCTGGATGGCCTTGATGTGTGCGGGATATGTGCCGCACCGGCAGAGGTTGCCCACCATCGCCTCTCTGATGTCCTCCAGAGTGGGGTCGGGGTTGCGGTCGAGCAGGGCCTTGGCGGTGACCACGAACCCCGGGGTGCAGAAGCCGCACTGCATGCAGCTGTGCTTGACGTAGGCGTCGATGATGGGATGGTTCGAGCGGGCGATGCCTTCCACGGTCTCGATGACCTTGCCCCCACACTCGATGGCCAGCATCATGCACGAAAGCACCGGTCTGCCGTCCATGATCACGCTGCACGCGCCGCAGGCGCCTTCGCCGCAGAACTCCTTGGTGCCTGTCAGTCCGAGCACCTCCGAGAGCACGTACTGCAGCGTCCACTGCGGTTGCACCCTCACCGAGTGACGCTCGGCATTGACGAGCAACTCAACTGTGGCCTCAGAGACCCCTGTGCGATCCGCTGTTGCCTCCATGTTCAACCTTCCACCTCATATTCCGCAGTTCAACGCGTCCGACAGCGCCGCGCGCCGGCGCTGCGCGCCGGCCGCTTCTAGTAGAAACCTTTGTCCACCTGTATCCATTGACCGGTTATGGCTCGGGC
>JAFGIH010000368.1 GCA_016929985.1 Thermoleophilia bacterium
AGAACCGGCAAATGGTTCGCCATGGAGCATTGGGGCGTGGCTCCCGACATCACGGTCACAGCCAAGGCGCTCGGCGCGGGTCTGCCGATAGGCGGCATCACCGGGCACGAGGACATCATGAACAAGGTCCACCCGAGCGGTGTGGGCACCACCTTCGGCGGCAACCCCATCGCCTGCCGCACGGGCCTTGCCGTGTTCGACATCATCGAGAGCGAGGATCTGCTCGATCGGGCGACCGTCATCGGCGGACGCATCCTGGAGCGGTTCCGGGCCCTGCAGCGGCAATACCCGGTCATCGGCGACGTGCGCGGCATAGGCGCCATGGTCGCCATGGAGCTCGTGGACGATCCGGGCACCAAGAAGCCGGCCGGCGACTTCGCCAAGGCCTTCCGGGCCAAGCTCTACGAGAATGGTGTAGTGAACGTCGGTGCGGGTACATTCCACAATGTGGTGCGTTTCCTCGTTCCACTCACCATCGAGGACGACACCCTGGCGCGAGGCTTGGACATCGTCGAGACCACCCTGGGGCAGGTGAGCGACTCGGCGCGTTAGGCCCCGGCGCTGGCGGGCCCGGCTGCCTGACACGTAGTTGAGGAGGCTGACGTGGTCGACACGGGGAAGGTCCTCTATGTCGATCTGACTTCCGGTCTGTCGCACGTCGAGGAGATCGACGCGCAGGGTAGTCTCGGGCTGGGTGGCAAGGTGCTCGGCATCTGGCTGCTGGAGCACTACCTGGACCCCGGCGTGGATCCCTTGGCCCCTGAAAATGTCGTAGCCCTGACGCCGAGCAAGCTGGTGGCCTATGGCATGTCGGGCACCGACCGGTTCGGTGTGTTCACCAAGAGCCCCCTCACCGGCATCTGGCTGGAGACCTACAGCGGCGGCTCCTTCGCGAAGACGCTCTGCGAGACAGGTTGGGACGCCGTGGTGATCAGCGGGGCGGCGCCGCAGCCCGTGCACCTGCACATCGACGCCGAAGGCGCGCGGATGCTTCCCGCCTCGGACCTGTGGGGCAAAGACACGTTCGCCGTGGAGGCCGAGATCCTCGCCAAGCTCGACCGGCGGTCGTCGGTGCTCTCCATCGGGGTGGCCGGCGAGCGGCTGGTGCGGATCGCCTCCGTGATGCACGAGCAGGCCCACACGCTCGGCCGCGGAGGGCTGGGAGCGGTGTTCGGCAGCAAGATGTTGAAGGCGGTCAGCGCGACCTCGCCCGGGCCCACCAAGCCCCAGACGCAGGAACAGTTCGCCAAGACCCGCAAGGAGATCTCGGCGCTGGCGGTCGACTCGCCCACGGCGACCACCTACCACACCTGGGGCACGCCGGTCATGGTGGCCCTCCTCAACGAAGCCGGGACGTTCCCCACCGATTTCTTCAGCAAAGGAGCCGCACCCCACCGCGCCACTCTCGAAGTGGAACATTGGGCGGAGTGGGCCTCCGTAGAGAATCTCACCTGCTCGCCCTGCCCTCTGCGCTGCCGCAAGCATCTCACCCTCACTGAAGGTCCTGAGGCGGGGCGAGAGCTGCACGGCCCCGAATACGAGACCCTGTACTCGTTCGGCGGCTCCTGCATGGTGGAACACGCCCGCGACGTGGCCATCTTGAACGAGCGCTGCAACATGCTGGGCATCGACAGCATCAGCGGCGGCAACCTGGCCGCCATCGCCATCAAGGCCAAGCAGCTGGGGCTGGTTGACGAGGGTCCCGACCCCGGCGACGTGGGGGCGATCGGCGCGCTGCTGGAGGCCGTAGCCACCCGCTCCACTCCCATCGGCGAACTCCTAGCCCAGGGGATGGACGACGCCCTTGCCGGCCTCGGCATGAGCGACTGGTCTATCACCTCCAAACGCCTCGACCCTGCGGGATACGACCCCCGCAGGCTCAAAGGCATGGCCCTGAGCTACGCCGTGAACGTACGCGGCGCCTGCCACCTGCGGGCCACCTTCTACAAGGCGGAGCTTGGGGGGATACTGGACGGCCTGGACGACGACGCCTACGTGCAGACCTACATCGACTGGGAAGACCGCATGCTGGTGATGGACGGCCTCACCATGTGCCGCTTCTACCGCGACCTCATGACCTGGAACCGCATCGTGTCATCGGTCGAGCAACTGAACGGCGAACCGGTGACCCGCGAGCAGCTCGAGCAGTTGTCGAACGAGACGGTCACCCGCATCCGCCGCTTCAACATGGCCTGCGGCATCACGCCGGCAGACGACACCGTGGCGGAGCGCTTTTTCCGCGAGCCCACCGACAAGGCCCCCGCCCTCGACCGCGCGGAGTTGGAGAGACGCGTGCGCATCTACTGGATGAAGCGCGGTTGGGGCGAAGACGGGATGCCGCCCGACACTGTGCCGCCCGGCGGGATGCCGCACGAGTAGGCCGGCGTCGACCGGGCAGGCGCGCCCTCGCCGCTCACGTCGTGAGCCACTCACCTCGTGAGCCACTCACCTGGTGAGCCGCTCACCCGAGCGCCCGGGAGACCTCCTCGGCGATGGCGTCGCCCATGTCTCTGGTGCCGGCAGTGCCGCCCAGGTCGGCCGTGACCCGCTCGCCCTTGCCGAGCACCGCGCGCACGCCCTGGGACAGGGCGTGCGCCGCCTCAGTCTCCCCCAGGTGCTGCAACATCAGGACGCTCGACAGCATGAGCGCCGTGGGATCGGCCTTGTCTTGGCCGGCGATGTCGGGAGCCGAGCCGTGCACCGGCTCGAAGACCGCCACATCCTCGCCGATGTTCGCTCCCGGCGCCACGCCCAGACCGCCCACCAGGCCGGCGCACAGGTCGCTCAAGATGTCTCCGTAGAGGTTGGGGCATAGCAGAACGTCGTACGCCTCGGGTCGCTGCACCAACTGCACGCACATGTTGTCGACGATGCGGTCTTCGAACTCGATATCGGGATAGCCCGCGGCCACCTGCTGCGACACGTCCAAGAAGAGACCGTCGGATAGTTTCATGATGTTGGCCTTGTGCACGGCCGTGACCGTGTGCCGGCCCTCGCGCCGGGCGTACTCGAAGGCGAAGCGGGCGATGCGCTCACTGCCTCGCCGGGTGATGCGCTTGATGGACTCAGCCGTGTCGGCGTCGACCATGCGCTCGATGCCGGCGTAGAGATCTTCTGTGTTCTCCCGCACGATGACCAGGTCCACCCCCTCGTAGCGCGACCGGATGCCGGGGATGTTCACCGCCGGGCGCAGGTTCGCGTACAGGTCGAGGGCCTTGCGCAGGGCCACGTTCACACTGCGGAACCCCGAGCCCACGGGAGTGGTGACCGGCCCCTTGAGGGCGACCTTGGTGTCGCGGATGGACTCGATGACCGAGTCGGGGAGCGGAGTGCCGCAACGCTCGACCACTCCCGCGCCGGCCTCGACGTCCACCCACTCGATGCACACCCCGGTAGCTGCGATGGCCGTCTTGGCCGCCGCCATGATCTCGGGGCCGATGCCGTCGCCTGGGATGCACGTCACACGGCGCCCGGTCATTGCTCTGCATCCTTGGAGATCCGCTTGCCCCCCAGGTAGGCTTCGGCGGGAGCCGGGGGGAAATATCCGGGCCCGATGTCACCCTCCAAAGCGGCAAGCGCAGCGCGGGGATTCGCGTGCCACGCGGCGAACACGGAGACGACCTCAAGACCTCCGGCCGTCTCTGCCAGCAGCCGCACGATCTCGGCACGGAGCCCGGTGCCCTCGAAGCGCGGGTCGACCACCGCATCGAACACCACGCGGTGCATGGGGTCCAGCCGGCATGACCTGCCGAACCCTATCAATTCGCCGTCGAGCCGGCAGGCGATCCACTCCTCGGACGTGGCCAGCGCCCACTCCAGCGTGACGGCGCCGCCTGACTCCTGCCAGCCACAGCGGACGAAGAACTCGCTGAGCGCGCTCGCTTCGAGGGGGCTGTTGCGTTCTACTTCAAGCATAGTCGGGCGATGCTACCAGACGGGGCGGACAAGAGGCAGCGTCAGCGGTCGAGATCGGCCGGGACAAGCGGGGCTATGTCCTCGTCGGGCCGGTAGAGCATGTCGCGGACCTCATCCCAGACCGCCGCCATCCGTTCCTGGTCTTCTCTTGTGAGCGCGATGTCGGTGTCGATCCGGGAGCCCGGCAAGACCGGCAAGACGCGATAGCGCGCCACCGGTTGCTCGGTGGAATGCTGCACGTACACCGGCAGGTAGCTGATGCCGGTCACACGGGCCCGCAGCCCTCTCTTCTCGATGTGCACGTACGCGATGAGCCCGCTGTCCCTGTAACGTTCCCTCTGTGCGGATATGAAGTTGCCGAGCGAGTAGACGACGTACTTGTCCTTCATCCTCCAGTTCTCGTACTCGAGAACGTGTTCGATCGGCTGTATCACGTGCGGATGCGATCCCAGAATGACGTCCACTCCCCTGCTCAGGATCTCCTCCGCTATCTCCAGTTGCATCTCGTTCGGGGTCCTTTCGTACTCGTCACCCCAGTGGATCAGCGCTATCACGATGTCCGCGCCCCACATCCGAGCGATCGCGGCGTCACGGGCCACAGAATCGACTTCGAGAGTGGTCACGGCGTAGTGCTCTTGACCCTCCGGCGGGCTGAGTCCGTTGAGCCAGTCGGCATAGTTGAGAAAGGCCACTCTGACACCCTGGATGTCGGCGATGAACGGCGTGGCGCGCTCCCTGGCCGACCGGTAGGTTCCGACATGCGCCAACCCGATGCGGTCGAGCTGCTCGAGCGTCGTCGTGAGACCGTCGCCACCCTGGTCCAGAGCGTGGTTGTTGGCCGTCGCCACGAGGTCGAGACCATACATCTTGAGCGCGTAGGCCAGGCTGAGGGGAGAGTTGAACAGGGGGTATCCCGTGTACCCATTGTCGGGACCGGTCAGCCGCGTCTCCAGGTTCGCCACGGCGTAGTCCGCCCTGGACAGGTAAGAAGCCACCGGCGCGAACACCGGGCGGAAGTCGTACGAGTCGGTGGCTGGGTCCTGCACCGAATCGACGATAGACTGGTGAGGCAACACGTCGCCTACGGCAGCGATGGTTATGGCGATGCCGGCCTCGGTCGTTGTGGTAGTGATGCTGGTGGTGGTGGAGGTCGGACTCCCCGAGACCTCGGTGGTGGTCGTAGTGGTCTGATCGGGCGGCAGGGTAGTCGTGAAGAGCACGGTCGGCGGCACGGTAAGGGTGGCTTGCGCGAGCTCGGTGCCGGCCGTCCGGCCCTCGTCGGCGGGCCAGAAGATCACCGGCGAACACAAAAGGATCACCACGAGAGCGGCCCCTACTACCTTGAGCGCGTTCCGCACGGCCATCACCTCGCCGGCCCGCAGGCCCTTGACTAACAACCTAGGCGAGCGTAATTGTAGACCGCTTGGGAGGCGACGACCATCCGCGATCGCCCGTCGCAAGGGACGCACGAACGGGGTCGTAGTATCATTGTCTGTTGGGTAACCCTATCGGACCCCCGGACAAATCAGTCTTGTTCGGTATCTCGTATGGTCTTCTTGAGAGGACGTGGTAGTACAAATGCTTGAGTATCTCCTCTATCCAAAGACGGTGGCGGTCTTGGGGGCTTCCCGCACACCCGGGAAGGTCGGCTACGCCGTTGTCACTAACCTGATCAAGGGGGGATTTGAGGGTGAGATCGTTCCCGTGAACCCATCCGGGGGCGAGCTCATGGGTCAGAAGTTCTACACCAGCCTGGACGAGTACGGCCAGACCATCGACATGAGTGTGATCTGTGTGCCGACGGCCGCGGTCAAAGGGGCCGTCATCAGTTCGCTCAAGGCCAAGGCTAAAGCCGTGGTGGTCATCACCGCGGGCTTCAAAGAAGTGGATGAAGCAGGCGCCCGTCTGGAGAGAGAGATCGTGGATCTCTGCATCGCCGCGGGTGCGCGCATGATGGGTCCGAACTGCCTGGGTCTCATCAACACCAACAACAAGATGAACGCCACCTTCGCCAGCCACATGCCTCAGGCAGGTGGCATCTCTGTGCTCTCACAGTCGGGCGCGCTGTGCACGGCCATCCTCGACTGGGCGGCCGCCCGCAAGCTGGG
>JAFGIH010000036.1 GCA_016929985.1 Thermoleophilia bacterium
TCTCGGCGGCGGTGAGGTTCGGGTCGAGCGCGAGTAGCAGCGCCGCGGCTGCCGAGACCTGAGGCGCGGCCGCGCTGGTGCCGCCGCTGATGTATCTTCCAATGCCGAGATCCGTGACGTTTGTCACGGGGTTGCCCTCAGCGTCGACTCCGCGGACCACCTCTTGGCCCGGGGCAGCCAGAGTCACCTCGCCGTCCGGGCCGGCGGTGTTGCTACTGGAGCAGAGGCTTCCATCGTTCATGACATTCCCGACGATGATGACGTTGGGAAGATTCGCGCCTGCTCCGGCCGGCCAGAGGTTGTACGACGACAGCTCCTGGCCCTCGTTGCCCGCGGCGAAGACAAAGGTAACATCCGGGTGCTCGGTAGCCATCTCCTGGAGGAAAGCCCGATACATCCTGGCCGCATCGGCGTTGTTCGGGTCGACACTAGAACCCCACGAGCAACTGATGACCTTGGCGCCGTCTTCGATCTGCTTGGCGACGGCAACTAGGCTGCCAAATGAGTAGCACTTGTCACCCTTGCCGTATCTGCCGGCGAAATTGTTGATCATCGAGATGGTGAGATGGTCGCCCAGCACGGAGGCGACTCCGGTGGTGCCGCCGTTGTTCGGGTCCGCGCCGATGAGACTGGTGACCATGGTGCCGTGACTCCCCGTGGGGCAGTCCACGGTCCGGCCGGTGTTGCTGTTCGTGCGCTTCTCCGGCGATCCCAGCTCTCCGGCGCTGGGATCGGGGAATTCCAGGTCGACGTCGCCGCTGAACTCACCGGTCCCCTTGAAGAGCCCGTTGTCCACCACTCCCACATGCACATCCCACACGTGCAGTCCGCAGCCTCTGACATAGTCCCAGGCCTTCTGCGCGCCGATGAGTTCGAAGCCCCGGCCTCTGCCCTCCCGGTAGGCGGGATCGTCGAGTGGAGTCCGGCGCCCTCCCCAGAACTCGGTGTCGCCTTGGGCCTCCTGGTTGGGGAAAGCGGACTCCACTCCGGCGGAGGCGGCGGCCCTGTCTACCGCAGCCTGAAGATCGGCTTCGGTGGAGCCGGCCGTTTCGATCTGGTAGGTGTTGATGCACTCGATCTCGCCCACTACGGTGCCGCTCAGAGTCTGAGCCAGGCTGTCGGCGTCGTTGCGGGTCCGGCCTTCGATCAGGGTCACGATGACCTCGTCGGCTGGGACTTCACCCCAGGCGGTGGTCTGGATGAGCTTGCTGCGCTCCGGCGCTTTGCACTCGGCGGTACCCATGCCCATCGGGCCGGAGGTGCTACCTGGGTCGACGGTAGTACCTGTAGCACCCGCGATCACACCGGGGACGGTCTGGATGGGGTTCATCCCCCCTTCACCGACCGCGCCGGTAGCATCCCCTCCGCGGTCGTAGAAGGCGCCGAAGTACGTGCCCAACCCGGCGGCGACGATGATTATCGCGATGAGTGGCATGAGCCACGCGAGGCCCGGCAGGCGACGCCGCGACTGCTCTTGCGACAGGTCGGCGGGGAGCGGCCAGGCCGATGATGATGCCGGAAACAGCGCGGGTATCTGCTCCGCGGGCATCCACTGGGGCGATCCCGGGTTCCAGACGTGATCGGCCGGACCCAGCTCCCCTGCTCGCGCCAGCCGGTAGAGATCCTCCCAGCTCACAGGACCGACCGACTCTACCCCCGAGGTGGTCTGCTTCGCGTAGTACCAGCCGGACGTCATGGGATGCCGATCCATGCGGACCCTCTTCACATGCCGTGCCTTGACTCACCTGAATCATAGAACACGGAGTTCCGGGCAGCAAGCTGGGGTGAGGAGCACCGAGACTGCTCTGGTCCAGCCAAGAAAGTTCGCATCCAGCTGGGGCTGCAGCAGTGGGATGGCCGTGATCCGTCGGGCCATGCGCATGACCTCGCGCACCTCCTCTGGTTCGAGGTCCCGTCCCAGCAGCGCCTTCTCCCGATGGCTCAACCACTTCTTCATCACCTGGTATTGGGCCTTCCACAGACCTGGCGGCTGCATGTAGCCAGCCCGCTGTCGAGGTGCTGATCACTGAAGAGAAGGGCTCCGACGTCAACCTTGCGACATATCTCTTGCTGGACGCCTTCGACGACGCACTCGACACCGCCGTCGTGGTCTCAGACGACTCCCACCTACTCGAACCGATCACGCTGGTCAAAGAGCGCCTCAAGAGGCGGCTGGCGAACAAGCCCGCCAGCTGGTAGGCCAAGCCGGTGGATGCGCGACCGTCGGGTCGGGCTGTGCTTGCATGACCCGTCCTACGCCTACCCGTGCTCTCCCCAGTAGTTGGGGCGCTGTCTATGATGGGCGATGGCCGAGACATGGACCGCGGTGTCGTCAAACCAGTACATGATCGAGTATGGGAAACGACCGACGACGCGCTTGCGCGTCTCGCCCAGCACGACCGGGAAGGCCTCGGGGTTATCGGCGACAGTTAGGAGCGCGGATTCGACGGCGTCAAGGAACTCGTTGCCAAGTCCGCGTCGTTCGAGGTCATAGAAGTCAGCAGCCTCGTTCAGCTCGTAGCAGGCATTGGGCTCGAACAGCACCTCATGACTCATACACGAGCTGCCCGCGCCTTGGCGAACACCTCGTCCATGGGGATGGGGATCACTTTGCCAGCCTGGACGCCTGCACGACGGCGCTCAGCCTCCTCTGACCAGAGGCGCTCGACCTCCGGCTCGGACAGGTCATCGAGGCTCTCCAGGAGCTCACGAGCCAGAGCCGCTCGCACTGAGGGGTCAAGCCCCAGGGCAGCGCGCTTGAGTTCATCGATGGTCATGACATCTCACCCCACAACACGAGTGATGCTTGTGACCATGATACCGCCGACGGCGAGGCCGGGAATACAACGTTGGTCCCAACTTCCCAGCGCTCCAGTATTCGAGGCGCACCGACAAGCCAAGACCGGAGTCTACCTTGCGAGCCCCGAGTCGGCTGGATGCACACATTGGGAATTGGGCGGAGTCGTTTCCGGTCGGAACGGCACGTGGACATAGATCCCATTTTCTTCCGTTGTCTCAACGATCAGCCCCATGAGCTGGTAGTAGTCCTCGATCAACCCAGCCAGCTCGTCAAGGGACTCGACGCCTCGGTCTTCGGAAGGCGAGTCACCCAACCGGCGAAGGGCGTAGGTCCTTGGTTCAATGAATGGAGTCGGCGAGGTTGACCTTGCGCACCTGGTCGGCGGTGAACAGCCCGCCGTCGGGCATGCCGGCGCCCTCGTTCTTGAGGTTCATGAAGCAGCGGACCTTGGGCTTCAGCCCGCCACCGACCTCCTCCAGCAGGTCGCGCAGCGCAGGGTAATAGGAGAGCTCGGAGACGCCTTCACCTGAGAGCTTGATGTCCCGCAGATCGCTGAGGTACTTCTCGAGACTCCCCAACCGCCATCCCCCACATCGAGATCGTCGCTCCAGCCATGATAGTACTAAGGGCGAACGGGAACGAAGCGACGGCGCGAGATACTCTGCCGCACGCGCGTTTTCGCTACGCGACATGGTGGACATGTGAGAGCTGGTGGTACTAGAATGACGCTAATACAGAACTGCCCAAGGGTCGGAGCGACTATGTCCGTAAGCCTATCCATCAAGGACGTGCCCGAGGAAGTCCTGACGCGTCTTCGCGCCCGCGCGGAGCGGAACCATAGGTCACTCCAGAAGGAGCTCCTCGCGATCGTGGAACAGGCGGCGTTTGAGGAGTCCGAGATCACCGTGGACGAGCTCGCGGAGTATGTCCGCAGTCTGGGCCTGTCCACCCCGGACGAGTCGACGGGCTGGATCCGTGAGCTCCGTGACAACCGCTACTAGCGCGGTCGTGTGCGATGCGTCGGTCCTGGCCGCCTTGGTCTTCGGCGAGCCTTCGTCGGACGAAGCCCTGGCTCTCATCCGTTCGCGCCGCCTACTGGCCCCGACGCTGCTGAGATATGAGATAGCTCAAGCCGCGGTCAGCAAGTGCA
>JAFGIH010000369.1 GCA_016929985.1 Thermoleophilia bacterium
AATGCTCGAGCCTTCTTTCGGCGCCGTCAACCTGGAAGACATCAGCCAGCCCAACTGCTTCAAGGTGCTCGACACTCTGCGTGAGGAGTGCGACATCCCGGTGTGGCACGACGATGCGCAGGGTACCGCCAGCGTGACGCTGGCCGGGCTCACCAACGCGCTCAAGGTGGTCGGAAAAGAGATGAAGGACGTCCGCGTGGTGCTCATGGGCGCCGGCGCCGCCAACAGCACCATCGCGCGACTGATCCTGGCCGACGGGGCCGACCCCGAGAAGATGATCGTTTTTGACACCAAGGGCGGTCTCCACAAGGGTCGCGACGACGTCAAGGCCGACAAGGCCTTCTATCGCAAGTGGGAGCTTTGCGAGGCCACCAACCCGGGTCGCATCAATAGCGAAGAGGAAGCCTTCAAGGGCGCCGACGTGGTGATAGGGGCGTCGCAGCCCGGCGCCATCAAGCCGGAGTGGATCAAGACCATGGCGCCCAAGGCCATCGTGTTCGCGTGCGCCAACCCGGTGCCGGAGATTTATCCCTACGCCGCCAAGGAGGCGGGCGCCTACGTGGTGGCCACCGGACGGGGCGACTTCCCCAACCAGGTGAACAACTCCATCGGTTTCCCGGGCATCCTCAAGGGCGCCTTGCTGGTGCGGGCCCGCAAGATAACCGACGAGATGGCCATCTCCGCCGCGCACGCGGTGGCCAAGTTCGCCGAAGAGAAGAAGGGCATCAATCCCGACTACATCATGCCCACCATGCAGGAGACCGAGGTCTTCGCCCAAGAGGCGGCCGACGTAGCCGTGCAGGCCATCAAGGACGGCGTGGCCAGGGTGGAGCTCACCTGGGATGAGGTCTACAATACGACCTTGGCCGACGTCAAAGAGGCGCGGGCGATAATCGACCTGCTTCAGACGAACGAGTTCATCAAGGCTCCCGATCTGAAGATGCTTGAGGACGCGCGCGACAAGGCGGTAGCGGCAGTCAAGTGACAGGCGATTGTCGCCGCGTGATGCGGGCGGCGGGGGGAGGTAGAAGTCATGCCTAGCTGGGCCTGGGACTGGGGCTGGAACGGCGGCATAAGCGGGCTCGCGGCCTTTGGGGTCATCATCGGCCTTGCCATCTATCTCGTGCCCCTGTTCTTCTTCCTGCTCAATCTGCGCAATCTTCTTGAGAAGGTGGACGTCCGCAATCGCGCGATGTCTCCGGAGAACGTGTGGCTCAACTTCATCCCCGTCTTCAATCTGGGGTGGTCGCTCTATACGGTGACGAAGGTCAGGGATTCCGTGCGCGACGAGTATCGCAGCCGTGGCTGGGCCGTCGACAGCGACCTTGGCTACAACGTGGGTGTGGCCGCGGGCATCCTCTTGATCTGTTCGGTCGTGCTGGGTTGGGTGCCGGTCATAGGCTTCGGACTGAGTGTCGCCTTTCTGGTCTGCTGGGTGATCTACTGGCTCAAGACCAACGACCTGAAGAACCGGCTCGTTGCGACTGGGGCCTGGGCAGGTCCCGCCGGCTACGGCCCCGGATCGGGTCCCGGCGGTTTTGGTCCCGGCGGTCCTGGTCCCGGCGGTCCGGGCCCCTATTCGCGCCCAACGGCCCCCATGGGCGGTGCGTACCCTCCGGCGGGTCCGGCGCCCGCTTCGCACACGCCACAAAGGTCACAGACACCGGGGGCATCGGGAACCCAGCCCACGCGCTGCGGGGCCTGCGGAGCCACCATCCTCGCGGGCGATAGGTTCTGCCAGTCGTGTGGGCTGCCTCTGCCTCAACAGAGGTGGCCGGTCACGGAGCCATCAGCGGCCGCGGATACGGCTGCCGCTGACACGGCAACGGCTGATCCACCGGCCGCGGAGCCGGCGGCGGCTGAGCCCGCGGACACACCCGACGCGCCGGCCGGCAGGGACGAGCTCTAAGGCTCGAAGGTGACCCGGTTGCGGCCTTCGGCCTTGCTCCGGTAGAGCAGGGTATCGGCGCGTGAGACGAGTGAGTCGGGCGTGTCGAGCGGCCGGACGAGAGTGGCCCCAATAGAGATGGTGACCCGCAGTTCGCTGTCTTTCTCAGTCAGATAGGAGTTGGCCACCAACATACGGAGCTTGTCCGCGGTCGCCGCCAAGGTCTTTTCGGTGACACCTTCCAGAATGGCCAGGAATTCCTCTCCGCCCCAGCGGGCGATGGCGTCGGTGGTCCTCAGGTTGTGGTTGAGGGTCTGTGCCACCATCTTGAGAACCCGGTCACCGGTCTCGTGGCCGTAGGTGTCGTTGATCTGCTTGAAGTGATCGATGTCGATGAACAGCAGTCCCGTTCTGCTCTTCGAACGCCGGTCTTGCTGCAGTGAGGCCTCGAGCCTGTCCATCATGCTGCGGCGATTGCCCACCTGGGTCAGGTGGTCGGTCTCGGTGGCAAGACTGAGTTCGTCCAATCGCCTGAGGGCATCGAGGAGTGCCGAGCTGTCGCTAAACGTTTCGATGACCCCCACGATGTCGCCATCGGCGTTACGCACGGGATTGGTGCGGACGAGCACGGGGACCCGGTAACCCTCTTTGTGATGCAGGTAGACCCGGACCTCGCGTGGTTCGCCGTCGGCGAGCGCCGCCGAGACCGGGCAGCCCTTCTTGCAGAGCGACGTACCTTCGTCGTCCACGTGCATGAGTATCCCGTCGGCACACGACGAGCCGCGCACCTCATCCGCCGAGTAGCCCGTGATCCTCTCAGCGGCGGCGTTCCAATACAGGATGCGTCGCTGCGGATCGACGTAGTACACACCGTCGCTGACGTGGTCGAGTATCGCCCGGTAGAAGCCCTCTTCTCCGTCCACTCCTGCCTCCGGAGGCCGCATCTGAGATGACCTAGGTTGTGGCATGCTGGTCGTTGCCGTTCACAAAGCGTCGCTCGCTTCGGTCTAGGGCGATGTCGCAGGTGACCTCGTAGTTGATAGTTCCCAGCCGCTTGGCGACTTCCTCCACCGTTATGCGGTCGTCGCCGTCGGGCCCTATGAGCGTCACGGTATCACCCACGTGCACCGCCCCGTCGGTACCCACGTTGACGCCGAAAGAGTCCATGGAGATGCGGCCTGCCACCGGGTAGCGGCGGCCCCTTATGAGCACCTCTCCGTTGTTGCTGAGGGCGCGGAACACCCCGTCTCCGTAGCCGATGGGCACCAAGGCCACGTCGGTGGGACACTCGGGCCTGAAGGTGTGGCCGTAGCCGACGCCCTCTCCCCGGGCCACCCTCTTGACGAGGGCCACCTGCGACCGCCACGCGAGGGCGGGGCGCAGGCCCTCGGACAGGGCGTCTTCTTGCCAGGGAGAAAGCCCGTAGACCGCGCATCCACACCGCACCATGTCGAGATGTGAGTGCGACGCGCAGACGGTGGCGGCGCTGTTGGCCGCGTGGGCGGCGACGGTGGGCCACTCCCGGCGCACTCGCTCGACGGCAGGGAGAAACCTCTCGAGCTGAAAGTCGACGGTGGCGGGGTCTTCGGTGACGCAGGCGAAGTGGGTCATGACGCCGGCGAGTTCGATCTCGGTGATGCCTCTGATGGACTCGAGAAATGGGTCCACCTGCTCGGGAAAGAGCCCCTGGCGGTTCATGCCGCTGTCGATCTTGAGATGTACGCGGAGCCTGAGGCCCGATCCGCGCAGGGTGGGGAGGACTCCGGCCATGTGGTCGCTCACCACAGCAAAATCGACGTCTTGTCTGGCCATCTCCTCGTATTGGTCGAGGCTGTAGAGGGGACCCATGACCAGGATGCCGCCGCGAAAACCGGCGTCGCGCAGATCCACCGCCTCCTCGGCTGTGGCCACCGCGACCCCGTGCGCTCCGGCAGCCACCGCGGCGCGGGCTACGGGGAGGGTACCGTGACCGTAGCCGTCGGCCTTCACCGCCACCAACATGCGGCTGCCCGGGCAGAGCAAAGAACGGAGGTGAGCCACGTTGTGGCGGATGGCGGCCAAGTCGATGAGTACGCTGCTGCGGGGAGAGGTGTTCACGGGCGCAAAGCCTAGCACACGGACCGTACGGGGGCTACGGTGACGGTGTCGCTTCGCCGTTCTTGGTTGATATGAGCAGGATGGCTACGTCGTCGGCGAAGCGGCCGCCGCTGTTCGCCTCGAGCTCGTTCATGAGGATGTCGAGTTGCTCGGCGCCGAGGGGCCGTTCCGCCCAAGCCCCGAGGCGCTCCTTCAGGCGGTCTTCGCCGTAGCGCCGGGTGGAGCCCGGCGCTACGCGGATGTCGATGAGCCCGTCGGTGTAGCAGAAGAGGCTCCATCGCTGGGGCAGTGGGAATTCGTGGTCGGGAAGGCGATCGTCATTGCCCACGCCGAGCGGGGGAATGGGTTGAGTGTCCAGGGAAGCGACCTCTCCGGCGATGAGGAGAGGGGGCATGTGGCCGGCGTTCACAAACGAGACGGTGTTGCGTTCGAAGTCTATGTGTCCCGCGATGATGGTGGCGAAGATGGTGGGCTGCGTTCTCTCAGCCACCAGCATCTTGCGCATCACATCGACGGTCTCGGGGGTGCTCACTCCCACCATGGTCAGCGCCTTCCACGTGGAGCGGAGCGTGGCTCCCAGGGCGGCGGCATCCGGACCGTGGCCGCTGACATCGCCCATGATGAAGCTCAGGTCGCGCTCTCCCACGACCGTTGAACCCAGGAAGTCGCCTCCAAGACGAAGGCGCTGCTCGCCCGTCCGGTAGCGGGTAGTCACGCTCACCAGCGGGTGTTCGACGGGTGTGGTGGGCAATAGGCTGGCTTCCAGCCGGGCGTGCAAACGTTCTGCCGACGCGTTGATCAGGGCCAGCTCGACCTGATCGGCGAACCGCTCCACCACTACCAGGAAGGTCTCGTCAGGCTCGATCCTGTACTCATCCCAGACGAGCACGAGCAGATTCTGGGGCCCCCTTTCGTCGAAACGCAGAGGCACATAGAGCGCCGAACGGGTGCCCACCTGCTCGATCACCTCTGGTGGCCAAGGCCGGTTGGTCCGGGTCACATCGGTGATGTCGGGGACGAAGGTGGGCGCAGGGCTCTGTATCTCGCGTGCGAGTGGCATGTCTTCTCTCAGCGGGAAAGTGCGGCCCGGCGTGAGCGACACTACGGCCGGGATGGA
>JAFGIH010000370.1 GCA_016929985.1 Thermoleophilia bacterium
CGGGGGACGAACTGCAGAGACGCCGAATTGATGCAGTACCTCAGCCCCGTGGGCTCCGGACCATCGGTGAACACATGCCCGAGGTGCCCACCGCAGCGCGCACATGTCACTTCCACGCGCTGCATGCCGTAGGAGCTGTCCGCGTGCTCCTCGACGGCCTCGGGCGTGATCGGCTGCCAGAAGCTTGGCCATCCTGAGCCCGAGTGAAACTTCGTAGTCGAGTCGAACAGGGGGAGTTCGCAGGCGTAGCAGGCGTAGACGCCGTCCCCCCAATGATCGTCGTACTCGCCGGTGAAGGGCCGCTCGGTGCCTTTTTCGCGCAGCACCTCGTACCGCTCGGGAGGCAGGATCTCTCTCCACTCCTCGTCGGTGCGGATCACTTTGTCGATTGTGCCCACGTTGCCCACCTCCCGTGTGCTTGGTGCAGGGGCCTCTTCGCCGCATCCGACGAAGAGTGAACCTCCACCTAAGATTAAGATCATGGCCAGCGCCAGAGCGGCCAGGGTAAGGGGCCGGCTCGTTGTAACGGGTCTTGAGCCCGTGGCGAAGAGTGGTTTGCGCGGCAGTGCTCTCATCATGCGCCTCCCTCGTCTCCATGCCTTTACGTGGGGCACGGACGTTCGGCCGCCGAGAGGGTAGCATAGGCGGAGAAAACGCGGATGGGGAGGGCGACGATGATCATCAAGCGGCGTGAGGATGTGGCCCCCGTGGCATCCGGTTATGCCGGTGTCACGAAGCAGGTCATCTTGGGGGCGGCGGACGGCTCGGAGGAGATCGTTCTGCGCTACTTCAGCGTGGCGGAGGGGAGCGCTACCCCGTACCACACCCATGACTTCCCGCACCTGGTGAAGATCGAGGCCGGCACGGGGGTGGCGGTTGATGCCGGTGGACGGGAGAACCCCGTTGCGGCGGGTGACTATGTTTTCGTCGTGCCCAACGATATGCACAACTTCAAGAACACGGGCAACGGACCCCTGGAGTTCATCTGCATCGTGCCCGGTCGTGGCGAACCGCCGGCTGCCGGCTGAACGATGCTCCCGGCAGGTAGGCTCGCCGTTCGGCTGGTCCGGAACGGGCTGCGCTACCAGTATCTTCGGCTGAGGGGAAAGCCGGGCAGGTCCCAGGCCGTCAGTCTGGAGGTCACGCGCCGCTGCGTCTGTCACTGCGTGATGTGCAACATCTGGAAGGTGCGACACCAAGACCCCGAACTCTCTCTGGATGAATGGGTGGACCTCCTCTCCGACCCGCTTCTAGCCGACGTCAGAGAGCTCGACATCACGGGAGGGGAGCCCTTCCTGCGCGACGACCTGGTCTCGCTCGTGACCGCCGTGTGCCGGCTCAAGGAGTCGCGCCTCAAACGGCTCCGCTCGGTGGCCATAACCACGAACGGGGTGCTCACCGACCGCGTGGCGCCCGGAGTGGAGGAGATGCTCGGAGTCATGAGCGGTTGTGGCCTCGAGCTGGTGATCGTCTGCGCGCTCGATGCGGTGGGCCCCCTTCACGACGAGATCCGCCGGTACCCCGGGGCGTGGGACGCGGTGCGGCGGACCATCGACGAGCTGGTGGGGCTGAGGGGCGAATGGCCCAACCTGGTGGTGGGAGTGAAGACGACGGTGCTGCCCCTGAACGTGGACGCGCTGGAGGATATCGCCGACTACGCGAGGGAGCGCGATCTCTTCACCATCATCTCGCCCGCCATAGTGACGCCGGGCCGCTACCTCAACGTCGACCGCGCGCCCGAACTGGAGCTGAGTCCCGCCGAGCGGCTCCGCCTGGCCGCCTTCTACGAGGGCGGCCACTCCGAGTGGACGTACCACGCCCGCACCGTGGCCGGGTATCTGCGCAGTGGCAGCGTGAAGAGGCCGTGCACCTGTGGCTTCAACTATTTCTTCGTCCGCAGCAACGGCGAGGTCTATCTCTGCCCGCTGTTGGATGAATCGGCCGGCAATCTGAGGCGTGCGATGTTGGAAGGGCTGCTCGGGTCCGACCGGGCCCGCCGCATCCGCCGGCAGGTCGGCCGGGCTCCGCAGTGCGCCCATTGCACCGAGCCGGGCCTGGAGCGCTACTCGCTCCCCTACCAGGGCTTCGCCTATCTGGGGGAGCTCGTACGCGTCGGTCCTCGCCGCTTCCTCGAGTTGCACCGGCACCTGGGGTTGGACAAGTACCTCTAGCCGGCCGCCGCGGTCACCAAGCGGGCGACTTCTCGCGCCCCGTCCAGCCGCAGGGAGGGGTAGCGCACCTCGCGGCTTATGTTGGAGACGATCTCGCGGACGAGCTCGCGCGTCGATGTACGGCGCAGGTCGAGCTTCACACCCGCTCCCAGCCTCTCCTGCCGGGCTGCCACGTGCCCCATCTGCTCGCAGTGGCCGCGCAGGGGGAAGAAGAGGAACGGTATCTGAAGGGCCGTCAGCTCCAGGGTGGTCGCTCCGCCGCCTTGGACGATGGCCAGGTCGCACGCGGCGAAGTGTTGATAGAGTCTGGGAACGTACCCTCGGGCTTCGACGCCGGGCGGCAGACCTTCCGAGGCCGGCGAGAGCCGCGGGCCGCCCACCAGTACCATGCGGAGGTCGGGGATCTCGCGCTGCGCCTGAGGGAAGGCCTCGAGGCACCGCTCCATGAGCCTCGATCCCGCGGCCGTGCCGCCGCCCGAGACCACCACCAGCGGGCCGGCACCGTAGCCCAGGTCCGCCCGCAGCCGGGTACGATCAGGCAGTGTCTCAGGGTCGAACGGGAGCACGTGGCCCACCACCTCCGCGTGCCGTTTCACCCAATCCCGGCGACGGGGTCCGAAGAGGCCGAGACGGCGGCGCGGAAGATCGTCGATCTCGCCCAAGAAGACTGCCTGGTAGCGTCCTACGGGGTCCCGCGCCCAGGCCCGGTTGATGGCCTCCGCCCCGATCCACTCCACCGGGTGGGCCGTCATGCTGTCGAGGCCCAAG
>JAFGIH010000371.1 GCA_016929985.1 Thermoleophilia bacterium
CGTCCAGCCGGATCCCGAAGTCCAGCAGCGCCGTGGACGTCCCCTGGAGTCCAGAGGCCACGGCCTTGGCTACGGCGTTCACGTCATCGGCGAACTGCGGCAGTCCCGAGGTGGCGGCCATGTCGGCCACCCGTCCCGCCAGTGGACTGATGGCCCCGCCCCCGGCATCGGCCAACCCGGTCGCCACCCGGCTCTTCTGGATGGTGAGCTGCGCCTGCTGGATGGCGGTGGTCATGTAGCCGGTTGAGCTGGCGAGGCGCTCGGCTTCTGTCTGGTATTGATCTGCGGCGGCTCCGAAGATCTGCTTGGTGGAGCGCTCCATGAGTGCTCGGGATTTGGCGGCGTCAAGCGCGTTTCCGGCTGTCACTCCGGCCAGGGCAAACCCGCCCAGCGCCATCCCGGCCCCCACCATGGCGCCCGTCTTAGGCGTCATGAGACCGCCCATCCAGGCATCGCTGGTGGTCGTGGCCGAGCCGCCCGCGGGCATGTTGGCGAGGTTGGCTGAAATCTCGTCGATCGCGTTGGTCCAGCGGTTGCGCCAGGCGTCGGTCATCGAGGACAGCTTCCGCTCGGCGCTGCTGGTGTCGACGTCGACCCGCTTCGGTCGCTCGAGGGAGTCAGACAGGTCCTTCGCCTTGCTCTTCACCTTGTCGAGGTCGCCCTCGGCCCGGCCGGTGTCGACCTCTAGTTCCGCGCTCGAGTCGATCTCGGCCGTGCGCTGCTCGATCTCGGCCTGCATTTCGTCGAGATCCGTATAGTCAATCGTGAGTTTGGCTTCGATGTCCATCCCCATGGCGGCGGCTCCCTAGATGGTGAAGGCGGCGTCGTTTGCAGCGGCTACGCTCGAGGACGCATCGCGCAAATCGTCATCAGGTATGCACAGCAGCTCTAGCTCGCGCATGCGCAACCATGCAAGGTCTGAGACCCGGTAGCCAACTCGGTGAACAATTCGCAGGGTCATACCCCAGCTCGGGATATACCCTGGTTCTGAGGGTCCGGCTTGCTCACTGGGGGCTCAGTCCATGCGCGTGCTAGGACAAGAAAGAGCTCGCCGACATGCGCCAGCTCCATGATTTGGCCAACAACCTGATCGGTCTGCCGCGGCTCGTCTCCATCAAGGAGTCTGCGCCGCATCTCGCCGCCCCAGAGCGCGGTCTTGAGCAAGAACCGCATGTCGGCTTCCGTCAGGCTGTCGGCACTCCATCCGTTTCTTAGCGCTTCGTCGAATGCTATGCCCTTATACTCGGCCCAGCTCTTGATCCCGGCGATTGTGAAGACAAGCGGATAGCGCGTATCGCCCAAACAAATCGCATGCGCGCCTTCGATGGTCAGGAATAGATCTTCGGTCACGGTAGCCTCCAGAGTGTGATGGTGATCGTCCAGTCGGCCGAGTCTCCGTCCTTGCGGCGGATGGTCGGCACAGGGTCGGTCTTGATGCGCCAGCCGGCGGTGACGCTCCCGTCGCGCTCGGTCAGGCGGAGTTCGTACTTGTCGGCGATGAAGTCCTCCAGGACCACCACCTCAGTCTTGGTCTTCACCCGGCCGGTGAGCGGGATCTCCTCGAGCCGCCCTACGTGCTCATAGACGACCAGCTCCCCGTCCACCGTGGGCATGACGGCCATCCCGGGGGCCGGCTTGGGCCGGTACTCCGGGACTTCTTCCACGGTGACTGTGCGGCCGCCGTCGGACAGTTCCACTGAGGGCATGGTGCCTCCCTAGAGGTTGATCTTGACCAGGTAGAACGCGGTCGAGCGGAACACGCGGGCGATCTCGTCAAACCAGGTCTCGCCCCCGCCCCCGCGCCGGATGTGCTCCACCTTGGTCTCATACCAGTCGCCCGGCGCCGCCTCGTCTTCGGTCATCCAGGTGACGAACCGCGGCGCACCAGGGAAGCGTGCATCCAGCAGGCGGAATATCTGGGCCGCCACGGCCACAGCTCCTTCCTGCTTGAGAGCCCAGGAGTCGATCTGCAGCCGGATCTCATCTGCCTGGATGGCGGAGTCCGTCCCCAGAGGTCCCAGGCCGGCCTGCTGCACCATTATCAGCGGATAGGTGCGATCGCGCGGTAGGCGCGTGGTGACACGGTTCCCGGCGTCGGTGACTGCCAAGAGGTAGTCGGCCACGGCATGCGGCAGGTGCGCGTGCGGCCAGGTCGTTATCGCCATCTCATGGACCTCCCAGGCGTGCGGCCGTTCGCTCCACGGCCTCGTTGAGCCGGTGCTCGCAGTACTCCAGTGACGCTTCCCAGCCCGGCCACAGGAAGGGCTGTGCGCGCCCCGAGACGACGACTCCCCAGACCGGCTTCGCGCCAGGTCCCGGCTGTAGCCACAGCCGTTCGGGGTGACGAGTGAGGTAGGTCTGGTGCTTGCCGGTGATGGTGAACATGCCGCCCCGGGTCCGGCGCACCTTATTGCTGGGCCGTGCATTCAGGTCGGCCGAGGTCGACGTGTCGACCTTGAGCCAGCCCCAGTCGGCCACCGCCTGGTCGTAGAGGGTCTTCGCCAGGTGGAAGGGTACGAAGTGTGGCACCGTGCCGTACTCCACGTATTTGGCATAGAGGATGTTGGTCCCCACGGCCACCCCGATGGCGTTGACGGTCTCCTCGATGAGCGACCAGGTGATCGAGTTCATCAGGGTGCTGGTGTAGCGGATCTCCTCTTCCTCGATGATGCGCTTCACGCGGCCCGAGACGTGGTCCCCTATGTCGATGCAGGCGGCCTGCAGTTCCTCCTGGAACACCGCCTTGGCCTCGGCGGTCGCCAGGTCCAGGCCCGAGGTGTCGATCGTGATCCGGACCCGCGGGCTCACGAGAGGATCTGCAGGTCGAGCTCCACGTGCTGGCGCCTGCGTCCGCTGCTGGCATACTGGATCCGGTAGGCGCTTGGCACTCCCGGGACGGCGTCGCCCTCGCGGGTGCGCACGTTTCGGACCTCGCAGCGATCCGTGATGTCGGCTCGGTACTCGATGGCCATCCGTGCGTCCACCACCACGCCGGCTCCGGCCGACAGGTAGCGGCGGTGTCCCGAGACCCGGATGAAGCTGGCCGGCACGGATCCGTGCACGAGGGTGCCGTCGCTC
>JAFGIH010000372.1 GCA_016929985.1 Thermoleophilia bacterium
CAGGTCGCAGTCCGACCACCTGAGCGCGAGCAACTCACCACGGCGGAGGCCGGAGCCCACAGCGAGCACCACGGGCAGGTGCAAACGGGTGCCTGCTACAGCCGCGAGCAGCTTCTGCGTCTGCTCCTCAGCCAGTATGGTGGGCTCTTTGCGCCTCACCTTGGGCGCCATGACCGCCGCAGCCGGGTTGACGTAGATGAGGCCCCACTTGACCGCTGTCTTCAGCGCCTCGAAGAGCAGTCGATGATGATGCTGGACGGTCTGAGGGGATAAGCCCTTGACCGTCTCTTCTTCCGTCGTGCCATCGTCCTTTGTGACCTCCCGCACCTTGGGTTTCTTGCGGCCGTTGTCGAGCCGGTCGGAGTAGTACCGCTGGATATGGGCGGGGCGCAGCTTGTCGAGCTTGATCGTCCCGAGCTCCGGGCCGATGTGCAGCTTCACCATGTCCCTGTAGCCCTGGAGGGTCCGCAGGGATACGTGCAGGCGGGCGTAGTCCTGGATCCACTGGTCCAGGAACTCGCCAACCGTGAGGCGCGAGGGCTTGATGCTCACCCCGTGGTCTCGTGCGTGTTGCAGGTCGGTGTTCTTGCGCCGCGCCGCCTGCTCGGTGCCGCGGAAGGCGTGATAGGTCCGTATCTGCTTGCCGGTCTCCGGGTCGATACCTTCGCTGATGCAGATCTCCCAGTAGTTGTGGCCGCGCTTGCGGATGCTCATTTGGCCTCCTGTGTGTCCCGCCTCCACGGCGCCGACGATGGCCACGGGTTGAGTAGCCTCTCGTGCGCTTTCGCTGCGTCTCGCGCGAACGTGCGCCAGTTTGAGTATTGCCAAACGGGTCGATCGGGGTGTTCTCGGTTCCAGTTCGACATGAGATGCGCCCATTTGGGCTGAGGTTGGTGTGCATGCAAGAAGACGGCGAGATTGAGGTGCTTCTCGCTCTGGCTGCGGTACTGGCGGCTGCCGATGAATCGTTGCTGAAGGCGGCGATAGGACTCGGCAACCTCGGCGTAGGACGTGGCTGGATCGACTTCGAGGGCAATTCTGCAGAGCACGGGAGGGCCTGAGCAGATCTTGACGGTCGTGGTCAGCGTTTGCCAGTACGGAACGGCACCGGTGAGGATGAATGCCACGGCTTCGGCCTTCTGCCACCCGAATTCTCCAGCCAGACTGTCGGAGAGTCGCCGGAGCCTGTCCAGGGTACCGCCGATGCAGACGGCGCGCGTGGTCACATGGTCGGCCTCTGCCACGGGATAGGTCAGGAGATCACGATGTGATCTCAGTGACCGCGCCGGCACGGTCAAGGTGTCACCCGGCCTGGTCCCGGCTGGCGCCGGGATCATCACATAGGCAGTTGGACCATGCTCTGACTCAGCTTGTGTTGCGACCCACGTCTCGATACCCGCCAGGCTCAACAGCTTGTCGTGGAGCACTTCCCGGCGAAACGACCGCACACGCTGGTCACGGGCGGCCTCCAGCGCTATGACTTGTGCCAGCGCCTCCTGCCGCTTGCGAGCGAACGGGCTCTCGAGGAAGCGTGGGTGGGGCTCAGGCTTGGGGGATTGTCCGCCGAGGCCGTAGCGGCGCATCCGGCGCACCCAGTCAGCCGCTATGCCGATGGCGTTCTCGCACCCGTCAATCATCTCTTCGCACATGCCCTCACCGACGACGCCGCGCCACTCGCTGTCGGCGAGGGGGCCGCGAAGGACGCGTTCAACTGCGGCGCGGGCCTCTTCATCGGTAGTAGGTCTCATGTTATCTTCCAAGTCTCGGTGACTTCCTCTCATGTATAACCAGGCTAACACAGGACATGACCGACTTACAAGCGGCGTCCAACATGAGGAGGTGACATGAGGGAGTACATGACCCCCAAAGAAGTGGCTGAGCGGCTGAAGGTCGACCGCATAACCGTCTACAGAATGGTCAAGGACGGCCGGCTGCCGGTGGTGCGAATCGGCCGGGGCCTTCGCATACCGGCTTCTGCAGTGGCCGCCATGCTTGAGCCGGCGAAGCCATGAGCACGATGCGTTTGGACACCATGCCGGATCTGATTACGGTCTACCAGGCCGCTGAATGGCTAGGCTGCTCGGTGGTGACGGTCCGACGGATGATTGCCGCAGGCAAGCTCAAGCGGGTGAAGGTAGGGCGTCTGGACCGTGTTCCACGGCTTGCCTTGGAGAGAATGGCAAAGGAGGCTTGACAATGAGCCTCCGCCCGCCTCACGAAATGAACAGCCGGGAGGAGTTTCTCCAGGCAAACAACCTGGATCTCCCCGACCTCTCGCCGAGCGAGCTCGAAGAACAGATCTTCAGAGCTCAGCGCATTGCCGCCCATGATCCAGATGCCTTTGTGTGGAGATACATGACGCACATATCAGCCAGGCAGTGGGCAGACGAGAGAATAGGCATGGCGCGGAAACTGCTGGCGAAGCCCGCGGAGCTGGAGCAGCGGAAGCGTCGGATGAGCAAGGCGTGGGCGTGATGACCATGCCTCAGCTGTCCGCGGCTCCGGGGGAGTACTGCGTCAGGTGGCCGCTCCCAGAAGCCCTAGTCGAATTCGAAGCCGGGCGCCTCAGGACACACTCTGATGGTAAGGTGCAGGCCACCGTCAAGGTTTTCGTCACTCTTCCCGGCAGAGACCGAGAGAAGTACCACCACGAAGCCATGAACCTCGCGGCCGGCCAGACCCGGCGTCGTCTCTCGCAGACCCTCGATGAGCGGCTTCGTCGCGATAGCATCAACTGGGACCAAGTCATCGAGAAGAGCTGTACGATGATCCTGGAACACGAGGAGCGGGGCTCGCCCACTCGGCGCCTTCAGCCGGTCACCAGCATCGACGTGAAGTACATCCTGGGCCGGCTTGTTCTCGAAGGGCTCCCGGTTCTCAGCTTTGCACCAGGTGGACAGTTCAAGAGCTTCCTCAGCCTCTATAAGGCCCTGGTCATAGAGAACGGCCTACCGTTTCTAGGTGAGGAGACCCCTCAGGCAAACACCTTGATCTTGGACTGGGAAGTGACGGAGTCAGAGGCCGCGCGGCGCTGCACCATGCTGGCCGACGGGCTCAAGGGGACCCTGATCGGGGCAGATCTCAAGTACCCGCTCTACCGACGCTGCACGGGCGCCATCCACGACGAGGCCAGCGAGATCGCCAAGGTGATCGCCCAGCATGACGTGAAATTCGTAGTGATCGACTCGGCCGGCCTGGCTTGTGGGGGAGACGTGGCGAGCTCTGAGCTCACCATCCAATTCTTCAACTGTCTGCGGAAGGTGACGGCCTCCACGGGCGCCGCCTCCGAGATCCTGACCCACGTAACCAAGGGAGATCTTCGGGAGCAGACCAGCCACCGGCTGCCGATCGGATCCATCTACTGGGAGAACTTG
This sequence comes from Thermoleophilia bacterium, assembly GCA_016929985.1. Next base: position 3,375 of record JAFGIH010000372.1, read on the forward strand.
AGCCGGATCACCTGGGAGGTCCGGGCCGAGCAGGTGCGCAAAGGCGTCTACCGGATCGGGCTGTTCCCGCGCAAGTGCAACATGGGCCATCTCGAGCCCGTGGGCCTCCGCATGATCTTCGAGCGGGACTCGATCGTGGTGGAGCCGGCAACGGTGGCCGATGTTACCAGCGAGGCCGGCGCTATTCGGGACATGATCCTTGTGGAGCTTGAGAACGGTGCCTGTGGACCATCAGAGCTTGCCGAGGCCATCGGGACAACTCCCAGCACGATCAGCAAGACCTTGACTGCGATGAAGAACAGCGGGCTCGTTCAGAACGTAGGCCGCGGCAGGTGGGCTCGCACTGATGAATCTTACCGAGGTAAGAATAACGAATCTTACCGGTAAGAGAAAGAGAGGGGAAAGGGAATCTTACCTTTCCTCTTTCTCTATAGAGGGTAAGGTAAGAATCTCCCGAGACGGCCATGAAGATCCGCATCCTTGAAGCCGTCAGATCCACCCCGGAGAAGCCGCTCTACTGCTGGCACGTCTTCCAGCACGGCCGGTCCGAGAGCGTCGCCATGGGATTCGCGCCCAGCTACCAGGCAGCCAGGGTGGACGCCGAGGCGGCGATGGAGACATTGAGAGAGCCGGCGCTCAGCTGGCCAGTAGGTTTGTTCTCGATGTTTGGAGGTCTCGATGATCATTGAGCTGGACATAGCACATGCACCGGACAGGGCCCTTGGGGAAATCAAGGAGGGCATGCAGACCTTGGAGAGTGAAACCGGCCGGATCCTCATCCGGGCGCTCGGCATGGAGCTCTGGGCTCGTGGGACACAACAGGGCTTCCAGGTGAAGCTGGCTGTCTTCTCGGCGGATATCCCGCTCGATGATGGTGCGATTGAGTGGGAGCTCTTCGCAATGTGGATCGGCGCCGACGTGGAGAAGGCGCGGGCGGAACAGGACCCCGAGCGCGAGCGGGTGTGTGGGATCTCATGCTTTGCTGCCACACGGAGCTCCGACGTGTTGGTTTGCCCGGCCTGCTGACCCACACGACCACGCCGGGCAAGGGCCCGGTGCTGGACTGAGGTGGTGGTGATGACCGCGGCCGTATGTGTCGGAGTCGGATCTCAGTTCCACGAAGCCCGAGAACGCGAAGGGGATCTTGTTCGAGGATCCCCGAGATGCCTACCAGACAAGGGGGGGTCGTTTTGCCGACACGCCCGAAATCACCGTGTCCTGTGTGTCGACGTGTGGACTGCAACAACCCGACTCACCGTCGAAGTCGCGTCGATGATTGGCGCGAGCGGCGTCGACGTCGGCCGTACAACCATGCGGAACGCAAGCTGAAAGAGGAGACGGTCGCGGCCTGGGTGGGGGTGCATGGGTGGGTCTGCCCGGGGTATAGGCGGGATCCTCATCCGTCGATGGATCTGACCGCGGACCACATCATTCCCATCGTAGCCGGCGGGGATCCGCTGGGACCGATGCAGGTACTTTGCCGAAGCTGCAACGCGAGGAAAGGGAACGACGAACGGTCGGCTGAAAAGTCCAAGACTTGACGGCGCCCGCCCCGCGTCCCATGCTTTCTTTAGCGGCCGCGAAACTCACGGTGTCTGGGGGCAAGCCCCGTTGCACGAAGAAAGACCTGGAAGCGAGATCGGACGAAGTGCTTAGAATGCCAGGAATAGCCGCAGCTGTACCGATGGGCAGATGCGGCTATTTGGGCGCGGAGCCAATCGGTTGACAAGACCTCCGCCGAGGCGAGATTAGCAGTTCTGCAACATCGTGACGACGCGGGGTATGCCGTGGCCGATGCGGCTGGCCGACTGCCACCGGGCGCAGACGAGAGCCTTCTCAAACCCCTCAACTCGGATGCTGCTTGCGCCGCGGGAATCGTAAGCGTAGATTGACGTTGGAGCTCGCCGGCAATTCAGCCGGCGAACATGCGTCGTCAGTCGAAAGGGCGCCTAGCGTGTTTGAGTCTTTGGGGTCATCAAACCCTCCTGCCCAGAAGCGTCTGGCCGAGCTCGGATTTCGGTTGGGGCAAAGAGGTACTCACACGAGCAGGACGATCATGCTCGAAGAACTTGAGCTCCTGTTCGACTGCTGCCCTTCTGAGGCCTCGCGCGATACTTACCTTGGTGCCATCCTAAGCGACAACTGTCTCGGCAAGCGTACTGCGGCCACGCGGAAACTGTCGAGCCAGCGACTCTCGGAGCTCTACGCTCTTGATTCGCAAATCCCACTATTCCGAGCCATGCGCCGTTGCTGGTACGCGGATAGATCAG
>JAFGIH010000373.1 GCA_016929985.1 Thermoleophilia bacterium
GAAGACACGTTCAACAGTACCCAGTGCGCGAGGGCCTTCGCGATCATCCAGTCCATCTGCGGATCGCTCGACGTGCCCGGTGGGACGGTGCACGTGGAAGGCGCCGTCTTGGGAGAGGGTTCGGACCGGACCATCCTGCGCCACGAGCTCGCGCCCGCGCAGGAACAGAAGAAGCTCGGGGCCGATTCCGGGAACTTCCCCCCTCACGAGCTGTGGGACTCGATCGTGTGGAAGCCGGTGGAGGTCCGTCCGCACCATGTCTTGGAAGCCATCCTGGACGAGAGACCGTATCCGGTGCGGGTCTTGGGTGTCTTCGGAAGCAATCCCCTGCTCACGTGGAGCAACTCGAGGAGGGTGCGCGCCGCGTTCGAGAAAGTGGACTTCTTGGTGGTCACCGACCTGGTCATGACGCCGACGGCCGCGCTCGCCGACATCGTGCTGCCGGTGGCCTCATACCTGGAGACCGACGGCGTCGTGGTCTCCCGCACTGCCTCCGGAGCGGTGGCCCTGGAGCCGCAGCTGCAGGTGGTACGGGTAGGCGAGTGCCGGTCGGACATCGAGATCTTGGGCGGCATCGCTCACCGGTTGGGATTGGGCCGCTGTTTCGGCGACGATCTGCACGGCGCGCTCGACATGTACCTGGAGCCGATGGGCATGACCTTCGACGAACTGGTGCGACACCCCGGTGTGGTCTCGTCCACCACCAGATACCGCAAGTATCTGGAGCAGGGCTTCAACACGCCCTCAGGCAAGGTGGAGCTCTACTCCAGTCTGTGCGGGCAATGGGGATATGAGGCACTACCGGTCTACCACGAGCTCGAGGAGACGCCGGCGAGCGCCCCGGAGATGCTGGGCGAGTATCCACTCGTTCTCACGACGGCGCACGAGGCCGACTACGTCCATTCTCAAGACCGTTATGTCACCCAGATCCGTCAGAGCAGGCCCGATCCGCTCGTGAGTATCCACCCCGAGACCGCGGCCGCTCTCGGCATCGGGGAGGGCGACGCCGTGTACATCGAGAACCGGCGGGGACGCATCCGGCAGCGAGCCAGTCTCGACGCGGATATCGATCCGCGGGTGGTGAGCGTGCCCCATGGCTGGTGGTTCCCGGAGAGGGGTGAGGCGGAGATGTTCGGCTGGGACGAGGCCAATCTCAACGTTCTCACCGACGACGGTCCGCCCTACAGCCCCGAGATGGGATCGCCGAAGATGCGGGGCTTCTTGGTGAAGGTCTCGAAGGCCGGCTGATAGGCGTCTGCGCGGGTCTCTGCGCGGCACGGCCGCGGGGCAGAAGCTCGGCGGCCCGGCGCAGGGCCCTCGAGCGGCGCGCCGCTATGCCTCGGACTCGTAGCCGCAGATGGGGCAGCGGGCGATGGTGCGGGCGCCGTAAGGGATCACCGGGATGAAGAACAGGGTGACCCACGACCGCACCCGCAGGTTGCGCCACTCCCTGGTGTTGCCACAGTTGGGACAGCGGCGGATGCCCGCGGAGCCCAGGTCGTCCACGGACTGCTTGCCGAACCCGATGATGAAGAAGAACACGGCTTCACCTCCCGGTTTGTGGCCAGACTACATCATCACGGTCCGGGTTGCGTGCGAGAGCGCGAGCACATAGACTGGTTCTCCGTGCGCAAGCCGAACACCGAGGGAAGGTGAGACAGGGAGAACCGTGATCTCGCTGAAGTCGATTGGGCAGACCGGCTTTGTGAAGCTTCGAAAGGGCCGTACCACCGCCGGCTGTTGCCTGGGAGCCATCTTGCTGGTGGTTCTCATGCTTGCGATGGCTTCACCGGCTCTTGGGTCCGGCTCACTCCCGCCGGCGCTTCACCGGCCGCGCGTTGGGGTCACTGCATGGTGTACAACACAGCAGAGGGCAAGGCGATCCTCTTTGGGGGCGACACCAACCCCGCGGCGCTGGGCGACACCAGGGCGTATGATGCCGCCTCCAACACGTGGACGAGTGTGCGGATTTTCCCAGTACCCCGCCGGCCGACACCTGGAGCTATGGTGGCTGGAGAAGCCGTCGAGCGGCGCCGCTGCGGACGGCGACGGTTGGCGGTAGCGGGAAAGCAGGCTGGCTTGTTCTCGCCACCCTGATGCTGGCGACGGTCATCGCGAACGTCGCCAGTGTCTGTCTCTTCCCGCAGATAGTCGTTCTGTCGGCCGACTTCGGACGGCCGGTGAACGAAGTCGTCTGGACGATGGTGGCGTTCGACATCATCGCCACCGGTGTGGGCGGTGTCGCCGCCGCTTTGGGCGCGGTGGTGGGCAACCGCCGGATGCTCATGGTGGCGCTTGGTCTGCTGGTGGTGGGGAGCCTGGCAGCCGCCCTTTCGACCGATCTTGGACTGCTTATCGCGGCCCGGGCCGTCCAGGGAGTGGGTATGGCGGCCCAGGCGCTCTCCTTCGGGATCGTGGCCAACTACTGGCGCGGCGAGGCCATGCGGAGGGCGCTCAGCCTCATAGTGCTCTCCATGGGTCTGGGCGCGGTGGTGGGGTTCCTCCTGAGCGGGTTCGTCTGGAGGAGTGGCGGCGACTGGCGCACCGTCTTCTGGGTGCTCTGCGTCGGCGGGGCGGTCGACCTCCTGTTGACGGCCAGGTTCCTCAAAGAGACCAAACGGGTGTCGGGTGTCCCTATCGACTACGCGGGATGCGTCGGCCTTGTGGCCTGGTCGGTACTACTGTTGCTGGCACTCAGCCAAGCCAACGCATGGGGATGGGGGAGCGCCAGGGTCCTCGGCCTGCTCCTGGCGGGGGTGGTGGCGTTGGTCGCGTGGGTGCTGTGGGAACTACGCGTCCCTGCGCCGCTTCTGGATCTCAGGGTGCTGGGACGGATGGGGGTCTGGCAAGGGGCCGTCGTCTGGCTGGGTGTCACCGTAGCTATGTCCGTTCCGGGGACCGCTCTGCCCTACCTGTTTCAGACGCCCACGGCGTCGGGTTTCGGTTTTGGCTGGAATCTCTTCGCGGTTTCACTTGCGCTCTGCGTGCCGGCCGTCACCATGACCGTCCTCTCGCCCACCACGACCGGACTCATGCGCCGGATAGGGGCGAAGCGGACCATGTTGTTGGGCGCGATGTTCGGGCTGAGCGGTTTCGGGTTGGCGCTCGCTCATGGGTCCCCGGGAGTCATCATGGTCTGGCTGGCGGCGACCGGCGTCATGGGTGCCTGGGCCACATCGGCGACCTATGCGGTTGCGGCCGAGGCGGTGCCGCCCGAGAAGGGCATCATCGTCAGCGCCATGTACAACACCGTTGGGGGCATGGGAACGGCCATCGGAGCCGCGGCGGTGGGGTATGTGCTCTCTCTGCGCGAGGTGGGTGTCGACGTGAGCACTCCCTCGGGCGTGGTGACCGAGTTCTTCCCCGCCGAGGAGACCATCGCCTGGTCCATGGTGCTGGTGGGGGCAGTCGCTCTTATCGGCGTGCTCTCAGCGCTCACCATCAAGTCGAAGCGTCTCCGCATAGTGGGCAGGGGGCCGGAGACGATCTGACCGCCCGCGATCAGACGGGCTCGGCCTCGTGCTGGGGTGGGATGTCCCGGGGTGCCGTGTCCTGCTTCTTGGCAGCGGCGTCGACGAGGCTCTTGAGGCGCAGAGCGAGGTCCTGCAACTGCTTGACCTCTTTTTCCACCTGCTTGGTCCCCGACACGGCCTGGGTGCTTGCCGGGTTGATGCTATCGATGGCCCGGCTGATCTGCTCCATGCCGGCCAGTTGCCGGCGGCTGGAAGCCGAGATCTGCAGGGACGACTCAGAAGCCTCGTTGACGCTCTGCGCGAGCGCGTGGATGGTCTCACCCGAGTCGAGAGACTGTTGCCGCCCGGCTTCGATGGCCTGGCGTTCCTCTTCGGCGGCCTGCACCGCCATGGTGCTCGCCTTTTTGATCTCGGAGAGGATGGTCCGCACCTGGGAGACGGCCAGCTTGGACTGCTCGGCCAGGTCGTTGACGGTGGTGATGATGTCGCCCACCGCTTGGGTCTGCTCGCTGAGACGGTTGATGGTCTCGGCCACGCGGGCCACGTTCTCGGAGTTCTTAGCCACCTGGGCCACGTTCTCGGAGTTCTTAGCCACCTGGGCGGCTTTCTCTTGGGCGAGGAGAGCGGTCTGCTTGACCTCTTCCACCGTGGCTGTGGTCTCGTTGGTGGACGCGGCCGGCGCGAGATCCTTACTGGCCGCGGCGGCCTCTTCTTCCAGCCGCGTCCCTTGGGCTTCGCGGGTGGCCTGGTCGTATGTGACAACGGAGATGAGAACCGCGCTCTCCATATTCGAGGCGCTCTCGGCTATCGTACCGGCGGCCTCGACCTGGGCGCGTGTGGAGTCGCTGTATTCCTTGATGCCCGATTGCAGGGGTATGAGTTGGGTCACTCCGACCATCACCAGGGCCAACATGAGTACCATCAGGCCCACGTATCCGAGCAGGATACGGCGTACTACTGTCATAACGCGTCTCTGCCTCTAAGGATCCAACTCGATCCAAACGCCGGGGGGATCGCCCCTGACGTGAGCGGAGAACACTATTGCTTCTGATTGATTTTCGGCTGCAAAGACGTTGAACTCGAAGGTTTTCTGCGGCAGGATGAGAGTCATCCCGGCCGAAGCGGCGGCAGCTCGAGCTACCTAGCCTTCAAGTAGTCCGCGGCCGTGGCTCCGCAGCGAGTCCATCAGCCTGTCAAGGTGCGCCGGCGTCGTGAGCGGATTGATGATTGTCACCCGAAGTGCGCCCACTCCGTGGTGCTTGGACGGCACGATGTAGAACTCGCCCGACTCGATGAGGCGGCGCCGCAGCTCGAGCTGGAAATCGCCGATACGTTCGTCGGGCGCGCCGCGCAGTGCGGCGGGGAGGTGGCGGAACACCACGATGTTGCACTGCGGCTCATGCAGAACGGCGAAGTCGTCCGCGGCCAACAACTTGTCGTAGAACGTCCGTCCCAGGGCGAACGTGACGTCCACCATGTCGGCGAAGAGCTGCCTGCCGAACAGCGCCCACACGCCCCACAGCCCGAAAGCGGCCGCCCGCTTGGTGCACTCCACGGTGCGGACTCCACTGTCGTACTCCGCCAGCCCGGGGGCTGCCGGGTCGAACAGGTAGGGTGCATCTTGGCGGAAGGCGTCGAAGCCCCGACTCTTTTCCCGGTAGAGTACGAAGGCGCAGAGACCCGGCACGAAGAGCATCTTGTGCGCGTCCCAGACCACGCTGTCGGCTTTGTCCAGGCCGGCCACCAGGTGGCGGTGCCGGTCGCTGAGGACGGCCGACCCGCCGTGGGCCGCGTCCACGTGGAGCCACACGCCGTGGCGGCTGCAGACCTCCGCGATCTCATCCAGCGGGTCGAAGGCTCCGGTGGGAGTGGCGCACGCGCAGGCGACCACCGCGACTATGGGCCGGCCCTCCGACTCCAGCCGGCACAGCTCGATCTCCAGCTGCCCTGGGTCCATGCGTCCCAGTCCGTCGAGCCCCACAAGCACGGTCTGCCGGCTGCCGAGGCCGAGGATGCCCGCGGCCCGGGCGACGCTGTAGTGGGCGTCGGCGTGGGCAAGGAGAGCGGGAGGGGGCACGGCCGCCGACCGTCCCCCGGTCGGCGGTGTTCCGCCGTCAGGCGCCACGTCCGCCAACCCCTGGTTCCAGACATCGCCCATTGCGACGTTGCGGGCGGTCAAGAGGGCTGTGAGATTGGCCAGCGACCCGCCGTGCGTCACCGATCCTGCGAAGGTACCGGGTTCCCAACCGATAGCCTCACCCAGTTCCTGTACCATGGCCTGTTCTACGGCCGTTGCCCATGGACCCATCTCGTAGATGGCCATGACCTGGTTGGTGACGGACCCCACGGCGTCGAACAGACCGGCCACGGGTACGGGGGCCGGCACTTGATGGCCGATGTAGCGGGGGTCGTGAAGGTTAAGCCCCCGTTCGAGCATGGTCTCCACGAGGTCGGAGAAATGGCTGGCCGTCTGGGTCTCGGCTCCGCCCACCTCGCTGACGCGCAGAAGCGCCCGGGCGTCTTGTATGGCTTTGGCGGGTTCGACCCACGGCAGAACGGGGCCTTCCGACCTCTGGGCGCGTTGCAGGTTGGCGGCCAGGAGGTCCGCCAACCGGTGGCCGGCCTCTTCGAGGAGGTGCGGTTCATAGGCCGCGGCGATGCGCTGCCGGGCCGAGGCGAGTCCGTCTGAGACTGATGACATGGCGCGAGCTACCTTGTCGGCGTTGTACGGGGAACGCCGCCTATTGTCCATCTCGCGCTGATCTGTCGCAATGCCCGGCGAAGAGAAGGTGGTCAGGCCTTGGCGGCGACTGCGTGACCGACGTTGGCGTTCTTCGCCCGGTACATATTGGCGTCGGCGACGTGGAACAGCTCGTGAGTGTTCCGTCCATCCTGGGGGAAGACGGCTATGCCACAGCTCAGC
>JAFGIH010000037.1 GCA_016929985.1 Thermoleophilia bacterium
GCCGTCTTGACGAGCGGGGAGTCCGCGATGGCGCGCGCCACCTTCATTGCATCGTCATCGTTGCCGGCTCCAGTGACCCGCAGCCGCATGACCTTGGTCGCCCCCTCGCCGTCGGCCACGATCATCAGGGCGACGCGCAGCAACATCGCTTCAAGAGCGGCAGCGATCAGTTTCAGGCTGTCTTCACCCGGCCGCACCCCCGACGCTCCGTTCGACAAGAAGAGCACCGTGTCGTTGGTGCTCATCTCACCGTCGACGGTGATCGCGTTGAACGAACCCGCGACGGCGTCCCGCAGCAGTATCTCCGTCTCCGATGGTTCCAGCACCGCATCACACGTAACAACGCACAGCATGGTCGCCATCGCCGGCGAGATCATCCCCGCGCCCTTACCGCACACACCCAGCTTCACCATACCATCGGGCGTTTCGACCTCTACCGCGCAGATCTTGGGAAAACGGTCGGTCGTCATGATGCTCTGGTTCAACTCGCGCCCGCCGTCAGGGTGCACGGCCGCAGCAGCCTTGCGCACGCCTGCAACCACTATTTCTGTGTCGAGCTGTACTCCGATGATGCCGGTCGAACATACGGCCACCTGACTCGGCGGTACACGCAACTCCTGAGCGCAGCCGCTCTGCATGGCCCGGGCCGCGGCCAGTCCGGCTTCACCTGTACACGCGTTGGCATTGGCGCTGTTCATAGCGACAGCGACCAACCGGCCAAGATCACACCCGGTCTTGTCGAGGATCACAGGCGCCGCGGCAAAGGCGTTGGTGGTGAACACGCCGGCGGACGTTGTAGTCTTGCGCCACTCGGGCGAGACCGCCAACACCCCGACGTCAGGCCGCCCACTCTCTTTCAGACCGGCCACGATGCCGGACGCCATGAAGCCCACCGGGTATGTGGCTCCCGCAGACACGCCCTCGGGCTCGACCAAGCGGACACCCGGCGGGAACTCCACGAAGCGCGACGCCAGGGGAGCCATCACGACCGGGTGGTCCGGCCTCCATTTGCCACTGATCCCTTCGTCGCTCACACGCCCCTCCGCAGACCCATGTCTTCGGGGAACCCGAACACGCAGTTCATGTTCTGCACCGCCTGGCCCGAAGCTCCCTTCACCAGATTGTCGATGACCGTGAAGACCTTCACGACTCCCGCCCTCTCGTCCTCTCGCACGGTCATGCGGCAGAAGTTCGTGCGGTTGACCTCCGACAAGGCGGGTACGTGCTCGCACACCTCTACGAATGGCTCATCCTTGTAGAAGGCCCGGTATTTCTCAACCCACGCCTCGGTCCCGACGAACCCACTCCGCGGTTTGAAGTAGATGGTACTGAGGATACCCCGCTCCACCGGCAGCAGGTGGGGCGTGAACGACACCGGGACGGCACGACCGGCGGCAAGCTCCAACTCCTGGATCATCTCCGCGGTGTGCCGGTGCCCCACCTCGCTGTAAGCCCTGAAGTTCTCGGTCACCGCGCAGAAATGCGTCTTGTCGGTTGGCGTCCGGCCGGCGCCCGATACGCCCGATTTCGCGTCGACTATGACGCCACCGATTATATCCCCCGCCACCGGAAGCACACCCAACAGCATGCCGGTCGGGTAACACCCCGGATTGGCGATCAACCGCGCCCGCGATACTTGCGCCCGATAAGCCTCCGGCAGACCATAGACCGCCTCCTTAACCAGGTCGCTACGCGGATGCTCGAACCCATACCAATCTCCGTATGCAAGCGGATCGCTAAGACGGAAGTCGGCGCTCAGGTCGACTACTTTGCAGCCGGCGTCGACCAACTCGGCCACCACCTCGTGCGCCTGGGCGTGGGGATAGCACACGAACGCCACGTCAGTGCCTTCGAGTTCAGCCGGTGAATACTCCACATAGGTACCGTCTACGCGCAGATACGGAAACACATCTCGCACAGCGCGACCCACATATGACTTGGAAGTCAGCGTTTGCAGACGCACTTCGGCATGCTGCGACAGGATGTCCGTGAGCAGCGCCCCTGTGTAGCCGGTCGCCCCTACGATGCTCGCCGTGATCACGCTCGTACCTTTCCCCAGTCGGTGGATATGCCTAGATCGACAGTTCTCCCCGATGCCCTACGGATAGGTGCATTAATATACAGCGTTTTGCAAGAGGATGCAACAGAGAGCCACGACCGCACCCGGCGTCGGCCCAGACTCCACGGAAACCCTGCTTGCCGCTACCCCCGGAGTTCTGCCCCGATCTCCTTGTTCACGGCAGCAAGCATCTTCTCCCGCAGCTTGTTCACCTCGGCTTCGCTCAGGGTCCGCTCGGCAGCCCGGAAGCTCAGACGGAGCGCGAGGCTCTTCTTGGCCTCAGCTACCTGAGCACCCTCATACACGTCGAAGATGGAGACGTCTTCCAGAAGTGAGCCGCCCGCCTTGCGCAGCGCAGCGACCACAGCCGACGCGGGGACGCCTACGTCGACCACCAGGGCGAGGTCCTGCTCAACCACAGGGTAGGCAAGAAGGTCGCGGAAAGTCGTCAGGCCGGTCGACGCCGATGTCAGTAGTCTCACATCCAGTTCCGCCGCCACAGCTGGTGCGCGCAGATCATGCGACTGCAGCACCAACGGGTGGACCTCCCCCACCCACCCGACGAGGTTGCCGTCGGCGTCACGGACCTCTGCGCTCTTGCCCGGATGGAGGAAAGGCTCGCTACCCGGCGCATACTCAAGCTCGCTGCCCAGGCCCGCGCACAGTCTCTCCAAGAAACCTTTGGCCAGGTAGTAGTCGACCGTGACTCCGGAACGCAGCCAAGACGGTTCTTCCCATTCACCGGCCACCAAGAGCCCGATATGGGTCGTCTCTTCGGGCAAGTCGCCACTCGAGGGCCGGAATACCCTGCCCATCTCGAAGATGGAGATCCGCTCCTCACGCACGGACGCATTGCGCTGTGCCGTCGCCAGCAACCCCGGCAGGAGCATGGTGCGCATCACCGACTGGTCACTGCTCAAGGGGTTGGTGATCCTCACGCCCGAACGGCGCTCATCGTCCGCGCCCAGGCGCAGGCGGTCGGGCCACCGGTCGTCGGTGAAGCTGTAGGTGATCACCTGCGACAGACCGGCGCCCACCAGCAGGTCCTCCACCCGGCGAAGAGCAGCCTGAGACGCCAGCAGCCCCCCATGGCCGGAGCGCCGTGCGGGAAGAGTGCAGGGTATCTGGTCCAGCCCGTGGATGCGGGCCACCTCCTCGATGAGATCGATCTCTCTCTCGAGGTCTGCGCGGTAGGTGGGCACTTCGACCGCGAGGTCTTGCCCGTTCTCTCCCATCCTGCAACCAAGCCGCTGTAGGATGTCCGCCATCTCGCCGGCCGCGACAGCCGTCCCCAAGATCTGCTCCACCCGCGCCGGCCGCAGCCTGAGCGTTCTCGGAGGCAGGGGATCGGTTCTCACATCAATGGTCCCCACTGAGACCGTACCGCCGCAAAGCTCCACGAAAAGGCTGCACGCCATGTCCAGAGCCGACGGGATCATCTCCGGGTCGAGACCCTTCTCGTACCGAGTGGAGGCCTCGGAACGCAGCCCGAGAGAACCCCCGGTGCGCATGATGGACGGTCCGAAGAAGTTGGCCCCCTCCAAAAGGATATCGGTGGTGTTCTCGGTTATCTCGCTGTCGAGCCCTCCCATGACTCCCGCCACCACCGACGCCCGTTCCGCGTCGGCGATAACGAGCATGTCTTCGGTCAGCACACGGTGTTCCCCATCGAGGGTGGTGAGTTCCTCACCCGGGTACGCCCGCCTGACTATGATGCGCCGGCCCGCGATAGTGTGAAGGTCGAACGCGTGCAACGGCTGTCCAAGCGCCCACAGCACGTAGTTGGTCACATCCACCACGTTGCTCACCGGCCGCATGCCCGCGTGGCTGACGCGGGCTTTCAGCCAGAGTGGCGAATCCGCGATAGCGACCCCGCGGATGACCCGGCCCGCATATCTGGGGCAGAGTTCGGGGTCGAGAACCTCTATCGCGATGTCTTCGTCCACAGTCCGTTCACCCCACGGGTGGCTGAAACTGATGTCCTCTTGGAAGGCCGCCCCTGTGATGGCCGCGATCTCCCGAGCCAGACCCCGGATGGAGAGACAGTCGGGCCGATTGGGCGTGACTTCCACTTCGAGAACCAGGTCTGAGATCGGGAAGTAGTCGATCAACGGCCGACCAACTACCCAGTCGTCAGGAAGCTCGATGGTGCCCGCACTCTTCGCCGCTAAACCAAGTTCGGCTTCTGAGAGGATCATGCCTGCCGAGGCCACGCCCCGCAGTTTGGCGTCCTTGATGCGGGTGCCGTCAGGCATCACCCCGCCCGGAAGCACCACGGCGACCGTCTGCCCCGCGGCGACGTTGGGCGCGCCGCACACGATAGTGCGAGGCTCCGCCTCCCCCACGTCCACCGTACACACCGACAGCTTGTCGGCATCGGGATGGCGTCCGCAGTCGAGTATCTTGCCTACCAGGAAGCGGCTCAGATTCTCGTTGCCACCCGGGATGCCCACCTCCGAGACCCGCTCGACCTCAGTGCCGGTCAGAGC
>JAFGIH010000374.1 GCA_016929985.1 Thermoleophilia bacterium
ATGCCCTGTCCTTCCACGTACGCCAACCCCTCGGAGAAGCAGAACGCCTTGTCGCACGGCCCCAGCACCCTGGCGCCCCTGGCGTCGATGAAGACCCAACCATCGGTGTCCTTGACCAGGCCCAGACCCTCGCGGAAGGGCAGCGCCACCTCGTACTGCATGGGGATCGCGAGAGTGCCGGTCTTGTCCAAGTAGCCCCAGCTGTCGACGTCGTCCGCCACCGCCGCCAGGCCTCCCGAGAAGTCACAGGCGTAGTTGAACTGCAGCCCGCCCACCGCGCTGCCGGAGGTGTCGATATAGCCCCGCCGCCTAACGGCGCCGCTGTTCTCCCAGTACTCCACCACCGCCATACCGTCGAAGAAGCCGTAGCCGCCCACGCCAGGCAAAGAACCGGGCGCGATCTTGATCTTGCCCGCGCTGTCCATGTAGCCGCACCGGCCGGCGACCAGGACGGGGTACAACCCCGCGGTCTCGGCGGTTGGGGAGACCTCGGTGACGACGGAGGGGAGGGTCGTGACATCGCCGTCCGACAAGTCACAACCGGCCGCGGCGAACGCCCAGCAACAGAGCACAGTGGAAACGACGACGATCAGCCTGCGGATGGTCATAGACCGTTCCCAATGGACCGGGATCGCCACTGCCGGTACATCTCTCGCGATGGGTCCGTTGCCCGCATCTTCACTTCATCAGGCTGGGTGGACGTGGTCGTCTGTCCGCATGCCCCGACTGCGAAGCCCATCCCCACAATCGCAAGGAGGAAGAGCGCCACCAAGATCCGGGGCCGCGAGACCTGCGACTTGCACTGAACGCGACTGGTATTCACGTGCCCCCCCCGAAACGTCACGACTCAGCACTACCACTGAAGAAACCTATCGGACGTGCAGGCAAATCCTTGATGGTCCCTGTGACGCCAGCTCTTGGCTGTGGAGTTGAAGATCCTTGGGGGCTATCGGTACCCACTGGCTCACAGGGGAGATGCCCGCGATGTCTCAGGGAAGCCCACAGAAGGCAGGGGGACACTTCGGTGTTCCTATCCTAGAGAGGGGCGAACGGTAGCGGCACTGCCCAAGGTACAGGTCCAGACGGACCATACGCGGCGCCGCAGATCCAAGCAGGCTACACGGCGGCACCTCCGCAGTCGCGCTCGGGCTGTCTATCGCCCCCCGAACCACCAGTCGAGAGGAACGGCGATGTCGTCGTACTGTGGCTCGACGACCATCTTGCCGGTCTGGTCGATGAAACCCCACTTGGACCACAGACCCAAGAAGCCACTTACCAGGACGCCGGATAGGCCTCCGCCGAAGCCGCCCACGAACTCGTATTTGGCCGGAATCACCATGGCCCCGGTCTTGTCGATGAAACCCCACTTGTAGTCCACCTCAACGGCGGCGAGGCCCTCGTGGAACACGTAGACCTGGTCGAACTGAGCGGGAATCACGATCGTTCCGGTCGTGTCGATGAAGCCCCACTTCACGTGCTCTCCCGGGGGAGTGTCGCCGGGTTCGATGACCGCCGCGAGGCCCTCGGAGAAGTTCCGCGTCTCCGGATACTGCGCCGGGATGACAAGGGTGCCCGTCTTGTCAACGTAGCCTTCACCCCCCCGTAGCTTGACTCGGGCCAGGCCTTCGTGGAAGGCATCGACGAAACGGTACTGCACCGGGATGACCATGGCCCCGGTCCTGTCGATGAAGCCGCACATCTCGTCTACCCACATACCGGCCAGCCCTTCGGAGAAGTCTGTCGCCGGGCCGTCGTAGTTCGGGGGAAAGGGGATGACCATGGCCCCGGTCTTGTCGATGAAGCCGGTACTCCCATTGACTTGGGCATAGGCAAGGCCTTCGTGGAAGCCGTGGCCGGCCTCGTGCTCGACCGGTATGCCGGTGGCTCCCGTCTTGTCGATGTAGACCCACTTGGAGTAGTTGAGTTCAACGGCGGCCAGCCCTTCGGAGAACGCACAGGCCTCCCGGTACTGCGGGGCAACCACCATGGTGCCGCTGGTGTCGATGTAGCCGACCTTGTCGTCCATCATCACCATGGCCATGCCGTCGTAGAAGGCGTCGGCGCCTTGGTAGCGGAATGGGATGACCGTAGCTCCGGTCCTGTCGATGTAACCCCACTTGCCGTCCTTCTTGACGGCGTAGAGCATGGTGTCGTCTGTAGTTGTCCCTGTCTGCTGCACCGACGACTCGGTCTGTGCGGTCGAGGTCCCTCCGCAGCCGGCGAGGAGGCAGACACCGAGAAGGAGCACCAGGGAAACAGCGATCGGCAGGACCAACCGGGCCTGCCCGTGCCTCGGCCTCACGTGGCGACTCCGGCCACGCTTGGCCCGGCCATCAGGTGCGGATGCAGAAACCAGCCTATGACCCTTGCGGAACATGACCCCCCCTTTTCCACCGGTCAGCACGAGCGCCGCCCAATTGTGGCGACCCGCTCACACGAACCTATCGGCTGTACTTCGGACTTCGTGATAACGGTGTGCGCGAGTTCGCGGTTCCTGTCGGCACCGAGTCTAGTCTCCATCATTGTATTGAGCTCGCTCGCGTTGCATCGACGGGCGGCGCTCGCGGCTCGGGCAGCTTCGATTCCTGAGTCGGCGGCTGAGCGGAGAACGGAACGAGCCGATGTATGCCTTCCACAGCACGTCTCTTATCGAAACGGGTCTTGCCCGCCTCGTTGACCTCAAGCGGCGCCTCGACTCGCGGGGGCCGCTCCCGCGTATCTGGCTTGGCATGACCCGCCGGGAACTAGAGGCCGAGGCAGTCGCCGCCTCCACCTCCATGGAGGGAGTGTCGGTCACGGTGGACGAGGTGCGCCGCATCCTGGCGGGAGACCGGCCCTCCTCTGTCGCGCCCCAAGACGTGGCGTTCCTCGAGGGGTATCGGGACGCCCAGAAGTCTGTCCTCAACCGCGCAGATGACTCGGATTTCGAGTGGCAGACCGAGTTGATCTTGGGGATCCACTACCGCGTGATGGGCGAAGACCACTCTCTTGGCGCAGGCAGGTTACGGCAGACTCAGAATCGCCTGGTGGACGTGGCGGGTCGGCGACAGGTCTTTCTCGCGCCGCCCCCGGGCGAGGTGCCGCGGCTGGTTGCCGAGTTGGCCGCGTGGGTACAGGAGCAAGGAATCACTTCAGCCCCGCTCGTGGCGGCCGTGGTCCACTGTAGACTTGCTGGAATCCATCCCTTCTCTGACGGCAATGGCCGCAGGGCTCGGATACTCGCGTCTGTGGCCATGTATCGGGGCGGATACCGGTCACCGGAGTTCACCAGTCTGGAGGAGTGGTGGGGCGGGCATGCCGGCGACTACTACCGCGCCTTCGAGTGCCTGGGGTCCGAGTGGGTCGACGAGGTGGATGTGACACCCTTCGTCGAGGCGCACATCCAGGCCCAGGTGGGCCAGGTGGAAGCGCTCTCGCTGCGCCAGGCGACCGAAAGGACCCTGTGGCTCGCTCTGGATGACGCGACAAGATCGGTGGCGACGGCTGTCAACGACCTTGCCAGACTGGAGAGCAACGGGCTGCTGAGGGCCTTGGGTGCCGGGAGGAGTCGCAGGTATGTGGCGGGAGAGCGGCTGGTCGGCATCATAGCCGAGGGTACGGGTGTCGCTCCCGTGGTAGACGGCAAGGCCCCGCTGGAATCTCAGCGCGATGTGATCATCGTGGCTCTGGCCGAGAGAGTGAAGCAGGGCGGACTCGGCCTGTGACTGCCCTGTGAAGGGAAGTCACGTGTGACTGGGCCGACGGCGGCGGTTCTTCATCCTCAACTGAACATCACTTGCTGGTGTAGACTCCACGTATGTGCGCCGTCGCGCGTGTCGATCCACTCTCCGTCGTCGAGGAAAAAGTAGCTCAGGGGGAGCGCCTTTCTGCCGTCGACGGCCTTGCCCTGCTCGAATCTCACGACGTGCTGAGGGTGGGCCGGCTGGCCGACCGGGTGCGCCGCCAACGGGTCGGTGACGACGTGTATTTCGTGGTCAACCGGCACATCAATTACACGAATATCTGCCGCAATCGCTGCCACTTCTGCGCCTTCTCGCGCAGGGTGGGCGAGCCGGGGGCCTATACCCTTTCGGTAGACGAGGTGTTGGCAAAGGCCCGCGAGGCGGTGGAGCAGGGCGCCACCGAGATACACATAGTCGGAGGAGAGAACCCCGATCTGCCCTACGAGTCGATCCGGGCGATGGTGTCGGGCATCCG
>JAFGIH010000375.1 GCA_016929985.1 Thermoleophilia bacterium
AGAGAAGCAGCGGTTCCTCGCGGCCGAGCAGGCTGTAGGTCTTGAGAAGTCCGGGCAGGCCCAGGTAGTGATCGCCGTGCAGATGGGTGATCAGCACCATCCCGATGCGCGCCAGGCCGGCCGAGCGCATGAGCTGCCGCTGAGTGCCTTCGCCACAGTCCACCAAGATGCGTTCCCCGCCGCGCACCAGGAGCGTAGCGGGAGAGCCTCTGTCGACAGTAGGGGTCGCGCCGGCGGTCCCCAAGAACAGGAGTTGAAGGTCCATAAGCCCTCCGGTCAGACCCTACGGATGGGTCCACGTAGGAACCCCGGGTTGCAGCACGCCAGTCCGGCGTTGACCGTCTCGTAGGCGCGCTCTATCCACACCCGGCACTCAGCCCGCGGCGTACGGATCACCCTGAGCGGCCCATACGGGTCAGAGCCTCTGCCCCGACGCCCGTTGGTCTCTGTGAAAGCCGCCAGATCGAGCTCGGGTGAGAACACCTTGCAGAGGCACCCGAAGTACGTAGTCTCGTCGCCTTCGAAGGCGTAGACGTAGCGGCACCTCGACCGAAGGCAGTGCCACGGTGAGACGACCTGCTGGCAGACGATCTCGCACTCGCGGCATTCAAACCGGGAGACCCGGCCCTGGCCGGTGCGCAGCACCCCGTCGCCTTTCGTGTCGTCGATGCTGTCCATGCTGGAAGTATACCCAAGACCGCCTATTCCGTGCCCTCCCAGCGGCTGCCGGGCACCAGACGGGTGCGCACCAATGACCGGTCGGTCGCCCAACGCAGGACCGCCTGGTTGTATACCACGCGCCCCGTCTCCCCCAGGTCGACCGACCCGGTCGCGAAGATCGCACCATGCAGAGTGGTGCCGTCAAGGCGTGCGGACCCATCGTCGACCACGATCACCCCATACAAGTCGCCGAGGTCTTGGGCGTCCAAGTGAACCCCGCCGGTCACGACGACCAGCGCGGGGTCGTCCGCAGAACGGCCGGGGCTGTCAACCGGGAGTTCCACTGCGAGACCCCACGGGCCTGTCAGCGCCACCACGCTCGGGCCGGGGCCCAGCCCCTCGGCGCCCTCGGGTGCCTCTTCGCCGAAGAGGGCGGCCCAGCCCGGGTCGAGCCGCCAGGGGGCGGTCAGTGGCTCGAGCGAGCAACCGGCGCCGAGCGCGGGGTCGGCTGGGAGATGCTGCAGATGCGCTACCGCCTCTGTGCCCTCCTCGACCTCGAGCCATGCGGTGCTGCGCCCCTCGGCTGCCGTGAGGGACCCAGCCGCCAGGGCGGCGAGCGGCAGGTCGATACCGTCGCGACCCCGCTCTAGTAGCGCAGAGGTCACTAGCCTTGACACGTCGGGTTCCTGCCGGACCGTGGCGGCGAGTACCCACTCGGACTCAGCTTCGGCTTCGGCGAGACAGCCCTCGACAATGTGACCGTCGTCGCTCACCACCATCCAGGGGGTCTCTGCCCAGGCCATGAGGGCATGCTGCCTGAGGCCCGCCAGACCGGCGTCCTTCTCCTCCATGCGCGCCCTACCCGCGCGCTCATCGTCAAGTGCCCGCGTTCCGCAGATGACCGCGACCGCGAGCGTCTGTACCACCACTGCGATGCCAAGACACATGAACAACACGAGCATCAGGATCGAACCGTGTTGCAGGCCCGGTCGGAAGCGCCACCTGTGGGGCGCGCAGTTCACCGACCTACCCGTGCGTACGTGGTGAGGTCGTTCGCGATAGACCCGGTGGTCGAGGGCCCAGCGACGATGCCGGGCAGCAGGTGCAGCACTACTGTCTCGACCCCCTGCAGATCAGACTCGGCCACCGGAGCGGGCTGATCGACGCCCCTCACCACGTAGGTGAACGAACTACCCACTCCCACGTCTTCAAGCATGGTCTTGTGATCTTGATAGAGGGAGTGCTGGAACGCCACGGGCCGCGCATGGGGGCAACGTCCCCACCGTCTCATCAAAGCTCCCCGCACGATCTCCCACTCGACGATGAGCGGGGTCGAGCCATCGGCTGCACGTTGCAGCAACACCACCTGCGAACCGGACGCCTCCAGCAAAGCACCCGTGGTGGGGAACAGGCAATCCCCACCGCCTGCCAGCCGAAGATCACGCTCCAATCGGGCAGCCGCCACACGTTGCTGAACAAGCCACACGGTGCGATCTGTCGTTCGCGCGCCGGTGCTCGTGAGCGAGATCCAAAGCGGCGCCAAGGCCATCGCCAGAGTCACCGACAGAGCAATGGATACGAGGAGCTCCACCAAGGTGAAACCCTCGCCGGAGCTCGAGCGGTGCCTAGAAATACACATCGAGAGCACGACCCTCCCCCGTCAACCAGAATTGCACACGCCCTTCCAGATCAGCCCGAAGCCACCCCTTCGTGCACCCCGGGACACAGAACGTGAGACCTGGGTACGCCGCTTCCAATCCGCCACATTCGGGGGAGACCTCGAGGTTCGGGTTGGCCAGGGCGGACGCATGTACGACGGCTCGCGGTAGAGGTTCCATGCCAAGAATGACATCACTCGCATCGCAGGCCGCGTCCAACGACGAAAAGACCCCTGTGCTATCCGGCACGATAGACCGCCACGGAGGGCCCCACGTCCCCCCAGCCTCACGCACGCGCACAAGCAGTTCACCGTCCGCAAGCTCATGCAGATCCGACGCCTGCACGCATACCCTGCCCTCTGGATCGACCTCTCGTTCACCCAGAGACCATCCGTTACACCAGAGACCCACCGCACAAGCGGTATCCCTCCGCACCTTGATGGCGACATCGAGGGTGGGTCCTGGCCGCCACGCCGCAGTCGTCAACACCGGTCCCCACTCCCACGCCTGGGCTATGCCCGAGGACCCCGAGCCCTCTGCGACCTCTTGCGCCTTGGCACGCACCGAGGACGCTCCGTTCACGGCCGAATCGATCCCGCGCGCGATGGGCACCACCAGCAGGGCCAACAGAACCAAGGCCACCATGACCTCGAGTAACGTCGCGCCTTGGCTGCCGCGCACACCGACAATCCGTTCCGAGACCATCATGGCCTCTCCCCCTCCAGGCTCCTGACCGTCAGGCCGCTCTCGGGACGAACGACGACGCGGTATGTGCCGCCGCGATTGTGGAAGTAGAGAGATCCACCGCCGTCGGGGGAGGCAAGACTCCCTCCGAAAGCCACCGCTATCCCCTCGGCGGCTTCCCAGCGCGCGGTGTTCGTTTGGACGTGGGCCGCCGCAGCTGAGTGACCGAGTTCACCGCCGCAAAGGCCGAACTCGTGGGAGAGTGAGAGCGACCCTGAGTCATACGCCACTCGCGTGGAACCGCCTTGCCAGAGCACCCCGACCTGGGCCCACGCCGCGGCTGCCTGCCAGTCTTGCGCTGCTCCTCGGGTCTCGACCGCCGAGACACCGTTACCAAGCGCCGCCACGCCACCGGCCAAGCAGATACCGAGCACGGCAAGGACTACCATGAGTTCGATTAGGCTGAAACCGCCCGAGAGAGATATGTGGATCCGCGTTCCCATAGCCCTGGAGGCTACTGGAGTCGCGGACTAGAGAGGAACCAACCTTGGTTGGAGGTTGGTGAACAGAGATTGTCATCCGATCGTCGACCGTAGCCAGCGGACCAGCTATCGGACCGGCTCTTGCCAGCGCGCGCGGCCCCGCGCAACACTCACGACTCCGTCGAAGGCTACCAGCCTATGTCTGCGGTCCCCTCGATGACTCTGACTTTGACATAGCCTGTCTTGTCTATGTTGACTGTATCCACCTGTATCCCGAACCAGTTGCCGCTGGCGCTCCTGCTGGCGATATCCATCACGGACTCCTTGGGATAGAAGATCACCTCTTGCTCAGAAGCGTCGGCGTCTGCCGTCTCGTCGATCCACGGGGGCGCGGTTGTGACGAGATCGGTGGCGCTCTCTATGAAGTGGATGCTGGTTTCTATCGAGTTGAGCAGGTCCGGCGTAAGCCCCGAATAGTCCCCCGCTTCCACGAGCGCGGTCTGAACCGCGGTGAGAGCGTTTCGGACGAGTGTGTAAGCGGCGGTGTCAGCCGCGCGTTCTCGTTGGCCAAAATAGGTAGGTATTGCGATAGCCGCCAAGATGGCGATGATGATTATCACCACCAGCAGTTCGATGAGGGTGAAGCCCGCATTTCTCCGCGCCCCTTGGATGAAACGTCGCCGAATCTTCTGCATTCCACCCATGCTCTCTCACCCCTTTTCCCGCATGATGTTCGTTGGTGTCGCTACTCCGACTTGCCGATGACAATCCCTTGAGCAGCCGCTTGGTCGACCACCATCGCACTCTCATCGCCGCGTCCTTGGCTTCCAAACAGGTTCACCAAAACAGTGTAGGCATGGGCGCAGGTCTCATCTGCTCCGATTGCCTGACGTAGAGTCTCCTCCGCCCCAGCACCGTTCCCGGACACGATCTGCGCCTGGGCCAAGAAGGTCAGGTTCTTGGCGGTAGGCTCCACATGCACGGCCTCCTGCAGCACCTGAACGGCGTCATCAGCTCGCCTCTGGTGGTTCAGGTAGTTGAAACCGAGCTCCACCAGAGTCTGCACATCCGCCACACCGAGAGCGACCAAGCGCTCCTGTAGCGGCAGGGCATCGTCAAACCGACCCACAAGCAGTAGATCGACGGCCGCGCATGACAGGGCCTCAACGTCGTCAGGGCTCTTCGCCAGCACCTGCTCGTAGATGTCAATCGCCCCACCCAGGTCGCCTTGCTCCTCCAGCCGCTGCGCCTCGACCATCGGGCCACTGCATGACGTCAGCACCCAAGAGAGCGTGACTACGACCAGTGTAGTGACCACACCGGCAGCGACCGCCCGCACAAAGCGGCCTCTCTTGTGCTCAATCGGCTTCATTGGTCTCACTCGTCGACCCCTTCTGGCAGAGCTAGGGGCGGCGGACAATCGTACTCCGCCGCCCCTGTCGTCGATCTTCTGCAGGTCAGCTCACCTGTTCTCTAGGCGCGTCTAGGCTCCCAGATCACAGAACTCCTGCCCAGGTGCTCTTCTACCAGGACGCCGGGACCCCATTGATGTGGAAGGTGTTGCCCGGATCGACTCCGCTAGCCTCAACCGCGGTCTTGTTGACGATCACACCGAAAGTCTTGTCTGACAGCGAAATTGTGCCGATGGCGTACACGTCTGCCGTGGGCGCGCTCATGTTAACCGTGTCGGCGTCGGCCTCGGCCGTCGGAGTGGTTGCGGCCACCACGTCGGTTCCACCACGGATGAAGGTGATCGAGGGCTCGATGAGTTCCAGCATGGCCTTAGTCACGGTCAGGAAGCTGCGTGTGTCGACATAGGCAGATTCAACAGCGGTCATGGCGTTGCGAACGATGGACTTGGCGGCGGAATCCTGAGCCTTCTGACGCTGCCCGAGGAAGGTCGGGATGGCGATCGCGGCCAGGATGGCGATGATGATGATCACCACCAAGAGCTCAATGAGCGTGAAGCCCTTCTGGCTCTTCATTCTTTTGTGGATTTTCATGAACATGTTTGGCGTTCCTCCTTGGTCTTTGACCGGTCTACGAACAGGGTTTCCAAAACACCGATTACGCTATCGGCATTTTCCGGCGTGGCTTTAGCAGAAAACTTGCGACTTTGTGTGCATCCTGGCAATCTCGACAGCCGGCCGTCGGGCGCCCCCTCACAGTCGTCTTGGAGCCGTTCACAGAGATATTGAGACCGCGCACGCGCGCGAGACACGACCGGTGATGAAGGAGAGTTATCCCGAAACGAAAATGGGCTCTAAAGTTCCAGTGCACAACGCCCGATAATCGACTTACGATACGTGTGTGCGGATGTTGGGTGGGGCCGGACCTCGGCCGGCAGCCCGGAAGGATGCGGATGGACATACTCCACAAGCTCGTGAGGCGCAGACGGAGGCCTAACGGCGCTGCCGATGCGTCCCCCCGGAGAATCCGGGATCGACGCGATCAGGGGTTCACACTCGTTGAGGTCGTCATCGCGGCGGGCCTCCTCCTCTTCATAACAGCCGGAGTAGTACCTTTCTTCCTCACCGGGCTCAGTCAAGCGTCGAGCGTCCGCCACAAGAGCGTGGCCACCAACATTGCCAGAGAGCGGATGGAAGAGATCCGCAAGATGGACTACCGAGAGATCCAGAGTGGGACGCAGTTGGAGGGCCTCTTCGGCACCACCGCCAGCAGCCGAGGCATGACTTTCAATGTCGGCTACGACGTCGAGTCGAGCACATACGAGGACGGCTCACTTAAAGAGGTGACGGTCACCGTGGGCTGGACTGGTCCGCCGGCCGAATCACCTGCCTCTATCACTACTATGATCCATCAACAGTATTTGGGGCCTCGCGGTTCCCTTCTAGAGGTGGTGACAACGACCTCTGACCCGCTCGGCTCTCCTTTCGGCGTCATGCACTCCACCGACATAATCCGCTACCACATCGCCCAGGCGGACTGGGGACTGGTCTTCGATGACCTCGACAACCCCTTGACGTCGCGCAATGACTCCTACTGTCGCCTATCATTCGTCGACGACTACGGCCAGGCCATCCAGATAGGCGATCCGGCAAACGACTACAAGCTGGACAAGACCTACCTGGATTGGAGCACCGACGGCGACGGCGACCTCCTTGGTGTGTGGTACGAGGCGCCGGTCAGCGGACTCCCCTTCTGGCAGGACGAGGACGGAGCGGCGGATGCGTTCGGCAACCGCGACGGCTACTATGACGGCTACTGGGAGCTGAACGCGTGTGCGTATAACTACTATGACCAGCCGGGCAACACTTGGCGCCTGCGCGTGAGAGTAGAGAA
>JAFGIH010000376.1 GCA_016929985.1 Thermoleophilia bacterium
AACCCTGCCCGCCCAGGAGACGAGCATTCTTCTCCAGATGATTCTCCCGGATGATGCGCTCCATCTCCTCGCGCTCGCCACCCTCACCGGCGTGAAGCAGCACAAAACGATCACGATCCGCCTGTGCCATGGTGGCCAGAGCAAGCGCTGGGTAGGTGACCCCGTTCTTCTTGACCAAACGCCGCGGGCAGAAGAGCACGATCTTGCCTTCGGCGATGTCCCAGGTCTTGCGGAGCTCGCCGCGCAACCGCTCTTCGTCCGAGGGGTCGGCCGGGGGCGCGAACGCCGAGGTGTCGACGAAGTTCATGAGGGTGTAGATGTGTTGGGCCCGCTCGGGCACCAAGCCCAGCGCGTGCCTATAGAGCCGGGTGTCGACCGTGACGATGGCGTCCGCCAGCCGCAGAGCCCGCATCTCGGCCCGCATGAGGTAGTGACGCCCCATCTGGGAACCCGTGCTGTAGCCCTCGGAGACCGACTCGTAGAGCGGGTACCCATGTAGGGTAAGCACCAGTGGCACACGCCGTTCGTCGGCCACCGTGCGCAGGTAGGGGATGGAGTAGACCTCCTGGGCGTTCAGGACCTCCCAGGGCGAACCGGCGTCTCTCGCGCGATCGAGCTCGCGCGCCGTCGCGGCCGCGAGCAAGCGGGCCCGCGCCTCCGCCGAGTACATCATCCCCCAGCCGCTGCGGACTCGGTTGAGCGCCCCCGCGGGCCAGACGAGCCCCGCCTTGCGCACGGGGTCCGGCACAGTCGACCCGAGGTAGAACGGGCGGACTTCGTTGCCCAACTCCTCCAGGCCCTTGGCGAGCATGGTGATGTGCGTGCTCGTGCCGCCGATCTGGCCGGGGTCGCGCATGGTGGGCAGCAGGATCCTCATTTCTCCACCGCCCGTCCCGTCCGCGCCAACGCATCTTCCACCAGGCCGGAGATCTCTTCCACCCGGTGGTCCCAGGTGTTCTTGGCGGCCAGGGCGACGCGCGCCGCCCGCTTCTCAGAGCCGTCTGTGTCGATGGCCGCCCTCACCAAGCCAGGGTAGTCCTCAGGCCGGCCGGCGACGCTGATCATCCCGGCGAAACGCTCCAACTCGGGTAACCCGCCCACCACGACAGGCAGCCCCGCCGCCAGGTACTCGAACAGCTTCAGCGGGAAGATGTTGCGGGTGAGCTCGTTGGCCTTGTAGGGCACGAGCGCGACGGCCATGCCCTTGAGATAGCCCGGCAGCTCCGGCCGCGGCTTCTCGCCCAGCAGATGGATGTTGGGATAACGGCGCAGACGCGCCTCGTCGACCTGGCCGGCCTTCACCGGGCCGATCAGCACGATCTGCCACGCTGGGTCGGCCTTGGCGAGGGCCTCGAGAGCGTCGACGTCGAGCCGCGAATCGTGCAACCCCACCACACCCAGCCGCGGAGCCGGTATGGCCGCCAGGTCGGCCGGGATGGGGAGTTCGGGTTCGAGAGCCCGGTTGAAGATCTCGACGTCGGCGGCGTTCAGCACGGTGTAGGTGTGAGGGTTGAGGTTCTGACGCGAGAGCCTGAGGTTCTCCGCAGTCGTGATGACCAGGTCCGCGCGCCGTGTGAGCTCGTCGTCATACCCCTTTACCACCTCAGGGCTCACGAAGCCGGGAAAGGCGGAGTGCTCGTCCACGCAATGGTAGACCACCAATGAGGGGCGGCGGCCGGCGCGACCGGCGGCGGGCCGGTCCGCGCGTGCGGCCGGAGTCCGGCCGCCGAGACGGTCGGGCAGGGCCAGCGAGGTGGGCAGATAGGTCCAGAAGATGTACTCCTCGTCGAAGTACAGGCGGTTCATAGCCCAGCGGATGTATTGGGCCAACAGGGTCTGGTTGGCGCTGTTGATGCCCGGCTTCATGTTGCCGAAGGGGAGGAGCGGCGGAGGGGTGAGCGTCCAGAGCCCGGCGTCCACGCGACCTAGGCGCGGCGCCGTCGCCGACCAGCGCCGCCACCGCGCCGGGACCTTGAACGGCGCCAGCATGGTGACCGGCTCTTCAACGTAGAGCACACGGTTGGTCTGCGCCAGACGATGCATGATCTGCTGTTTGCTGGTCCACATCGCGCTCCAGTCGAGTGACGAGATGCAGACTATGTCTTTACCACGTAGCATGAGGCCCCCTCTCGTATGCGAGCCCTCCGGTCAGGGCCGCACGTGCCCATCGCGGGCGGCCAGGCACCGTTCGTAGGCCCGGAGCGTCCGCGCCGCCGTCTGCTCGATGGTGAAGTGCTCACGCACGCGCCGCGCGCCGGCGGCGCCCATGCGGGCGCGCAGAGCCGGGTCGTCCAACAGGGCGGCGGCGCGCTCGGCGAGCGCAGCGACGAGCGCGCCCCGCTCCTGGTCTCGGGTAACCACGTAGCCGGTCTCTCCGTCGACCACCGCCTCCGCCACTCCGCCGGCCGCCGTCGTCACCACCGGGAGACCATTATCCATGGCCTCGAGAACGGACATGGACACTCCCCCCTCGAAGACCGAGGTCACAATATAGACATCCAGCTTGCGCCAGATCGGGCCGACCTCGTCCAGCCTCCCGGTGAAAAGCACCCTATCCGTTCCCATCCCGGCCACCAGCGACTCCAACCGGGCGCGTTCGGGGCCGTCGCCGACCACAATCACCTGCAACTCCGGATGGGTTCGCCGTAGCGCGCTCGCCACCTCCAGCAAGAGGTCGACGTCTTTCACCGCCACCAGGCGGGCCGCCGTTCCCACGCTCGGTTGGCGCGGCGTCTCGGCGTCGTGAGCCGCATTCAAGCCGCCGGCCGCGGCCGTGGCCGCGCCGGGGCCGCTGCCGGCCTCCAGACCAGAGTGGATGGTCACCAGCTTCTCCACCGGATAGCCCCGTTCCATCAAGAGACCTTTCAGGCTCTCCGACACGCACACGATCCTGTCCACAGCGGCCGCCGTGGCCCGGTCGATCTCCCGGTACACCCGGGCCACAGTGGCAGACCCGTAGTCGAGCGCCAGGTCGGAGTGGACTGTGGTGAGAAGACACGGCCTAGGACGCAGCACCCGCGCGACCAGCCGTACCGGCAGGTTGGCGCGCATGCCATGGGTGTGCACCACGTCCCATCGCGCCCGCGGTCGCTCAGCAGGCGGCCAGGCCTCCGGTGCGTGCGCGTTCGACGACCCAGCCGCCAGAAAACGCCGCAGGGGCCCGAGCACCCGGGGATCGCGCGCCCCGTTCATGGGCAGCACCGACACCGGCAGCCCGCGGCGCCGGGCTTCATCGGCGAGACCGCCCTCGCCCAGACACAGCAGGTGCACGTCACAGCCGGAACGTCCGAGCGCGGAGAGTAGCGGCAGCAGATGGCTCATGGCTCCGCCTGTGTCGCCGCCCCCGATGACATGCAACACGTGGAGTGGTCTCACAGATCACCCTCTTCCGGCGCCGCTTGGTGAGAAGCGCCTCCCGGCGTCTCCCTTTCATGCAACGCGGCCGAGGTCACGAAGCCTGCTAGAAACCAGAACCCTGCCCCTACCACCAGCGTCTCCCACACGCTCGCGGTCAGGTTGGCCACACCCACGGCCACGTAGGCCCCAAAGGCACCGGCCGTCAAAGCCCGCAGATAGGGATCTCCCGTGGCTCCATGACCCTTCACCAGCCCCTTGGCTCCTCGCAGGAGTAGCCATAGGAAGAAGGCCAGAAGGAGCAGTCCTCCCTCGGCCCCCAATTGCAGGTAGAAGCTGTCCACCCACAGGCGGCTGTACGAGTAGGTCACGGCGGCGGTCCCGCCGAAGGTGCCCAGTCCCAGACCGAACCAAGGGTGTGCCGCGATGTACTCAAGCGCCATCTTCCACACGTACAGGCGCCCGGCCGCCATACTCTTGGCAATGTACCAGGAGCTGAACGCGGAGGTCAGGCGTTGCACGAACGTGCTTGGCGCCGCGAACCAGCCCACCACCACGACGGCCACAAGCGGAGTCAGATAACGACGGTAGGCCATGATCAGAAGAGCGACGAGTCCGGCCGCCAATCCTATCCAAGCTCCCCTGCTGAAGGTCACCGCCACGCCGCCCAAGTGTATGACGCAGGCAACAGCCCACAGCACCCGCGAGATCCCCCGGAGCCCCCGGGCGGCCGCCAGGCTGAACGAGAGCAGGGCTCCCATGAGTAGGAACGCGCCGAGCCCGTTGGGATTCTGGACGATCGAATAGGCCCGGGTGCCGATGGACGTCTCGCGCACGTCCACCCAACTGGCGGGCATCGGAGCGTTGGTCACATACTGATAAAGCCCGTGCAGAGCGAGCGCCACCCCCACGAGGACGAAGACTGCCACAGTCCGCCGCACCCAACGCCTGTCTTTGGGAAGGAGGAACCCGAGGAAGTAGAAGAGCAGGGGTTGAAAAAGGATCCGTAGCGCGAACAGCGCCACGTCGCCGGGCACCTCCCGCACCACCACCGAGCCGAGGGCCGCGGCGAAGGCCAGGATGGTGGGTAGCAGGATGGGGACGGTCCAGAGTTCCCAGCGGCGCAAGACGATCACGCACCAGAGCACCAGGCAGACCGAGAACAGCAACAGGGCGTCGTCCCAAACGGGGCCGAGACCTCCCATGGTGTTCCGCGCCGCCCAGTCCAACCACGGGAAGACCGCGACCACCACAAGCAGGGCCTCCGGCCGCACCACTACCAGCGCAAGAACGCACAACACCACCACGGCGGCTATGACCAAGACAGGAGCGGACCCATACGAGAGCCCGACAAGCAGGCCCCCCGCTGCAGCCATGATCGCAGCTACACCTACGACCGTCGGGCCCATTCGACCCGCCGACCGCCGCCACACGGGGGCTCCTGCCGGCCCTGCCGGAACGCGCACGTAGGAACCGCCGGTGGCCAGCGCCAGGCCGCGGCCGGCCAGACTGGTGGCGAAGGCCGGAGCCAGACGGGATCCCCCAGCCATCATGAGCACCCCGATGGCCAGCACTACGATGGGGATCGCGAGACGCAACCATGGGGCAGCCAGGGGAATGCCGGTGTTGTCGAGGGTAGTGGCCCCACGAGCCAGCACCAGGGCCAAGCGCCCGCAGCCCAAAGCGAAGAGTCCCGCGCCGGCAACTATGGCCCACGCGCCTCCCGAGAACCGGGAACCGGAGACCTGACCCTCCGCCGACCTCGCCGCCCGACCTACGACGCTGCCGCCCACCACCCGCCGCAGCCACAGGTAGGGACGCGACAAGGCCAGTACGCTTACCGGATGGCCGGTACGGCCCAGCCTGCGCGATGCCAAGCGCCTCGTGCCGAAGACCCGGGAATCGGCGAACACCGGCATGCAAACCCGGACCAGCGCGAGAAAGAACCGTCCGACAAGGGAGTCGCGCGCCACAGCCGCAAGCCAGAGGTGGGCCGCCCGGCCGCCACGGTACGACAGCGAGTCCCTGACCAGCATCACGGAAGCGTCTCCGTCATTATCGGGCCCCTCTCAAGGCCGCGCCCGTTACTGGACCGCCTCCTGCCCCGTCAGCACCTTCATGATCACGGTCTGCACCTCGAACCCGGTGCCGATGAGCGTCACCTTCTTGCCCACCCCCATGGGCACGCTACCGATGCGTACGGCAGAGTTCGCGATGCTGCCTTCTCCTAGGACGACGATGGCGACGTCGCTGTAGATGGGCGATTCGAAGGCTTTCAGCTCTCCCTCGGGCGTCAGGAACTCCTCCAAGGTGGGAGACGGGACAACCTCCACCACTTCCCCGAGCTTCGTTCCCCCGTCGTCGCGGACCACGGTCTTGGCCTGCACCGCCCCGGTCAACGCATCGACCGTCGCCTGCCTTTGCTCTGTGACCATGTAGGTGACCTTCACGGGGATGGTCTCTGAGCTGTCGCCGGTCGTGCGCATCACGGCGAACACCACCACAGCGACGATGACCAGCAGCACCAGCAGGTCGACGATGTTCACCTTGCCGAAGATGCGTCCCCGCTCATCGAGAAAGCGGCTCATCGCCACCACCCTTCAGGTAGTTGTGCCGGTGGATAGAACCTCCCGAATTCTATCGGAATAGGCTGGCCCTGCCTACCACAGGCTCGGGCGAGGGCCCGTGGGCGCCGCGACCGCGTCCCGGCGACTGTAGCCGACCTTGCGCCGAGCCCTGGCGTGGGCTAGAGTCCAGCGGAGCATGGAAGAGCACACCATATTTATCACCTTTGGGACCCGCCCCGAGGCCATCAAGATGGCCCCCGTGGTGCTGGAACTGCAGCGCCGAGAGGTCTTCCGCGTGGTCACCTGCCTCACGGGGCAGCACCGCGAGATGCTCGACCAGGTAGTGGAGGCCTTCTCACTGCCTGTGGACCACGATCTCAGGATCATGCGCGACCGGCAGACGCTCGGCCACATAACCTCGGCTGTGCTGAACGGCATCGATCCCCTGCTGGAGGCTGAGAAGCCCGACTTGGTCATGGTCCATGGCGATACCACGACGACGTTCGCCGCTGCACTGGCCGCCTACTACCGCATGATCCCGGTCGCCCACGTGGAGGCAGGTCTGCGGACCGATAACATCTACAGCCCCTTCCCGGAAGAGATCAACCGCCGCCTGGCCGACCGCCTGGCCGAGGTCTACTACGCCCCCACTGCTGCCGCGCGCACATCCCTGCTGAGCGAAGGCGCGCGCCCCGACCACGTGCTGGTCACGGGCAACACGGTGATCGACGCCCTGCTGGCAACGGCGGCGGGCACGGCGCCCGAGTGGGAACCCAAGATTGTCCGGGCGTTGGAGCGGCCCGGCCCCAAGGTGCTCGTCACCGTTCATCGCCGGGAAAGCTGGGGAGCGCCGATGGAGCGAGTCGCCCAGGCTATCAAGCAGGTGTCCGAGCGGATGCCGGACGTGACCTTCGTCTTCCCCATCCATCTCAACCCAGTGGTGCGGGCCACCTTCAAGGGCGCCCTGGACTCGGTCGCGCAGGTGGTGTTCACCGAGCCCCTGCCCTACAGGCCCTTCGTCCACCTCATGAAGGCCGCCGACGTTGTGATCACCGACTCGGGAGGCATCCAGGAGGAGGCTCCCACTCTGGGTAAGCCCGTCCTCGTCATGCGCGACACAACCGAGCGCCCGGAGGGCATCGACGCGGGCACGGCCAAACTGGTCGGCACCGACAGCGAGGTCATCGCCCGCGAGCTACTGCTTCTGTTGAATGACCGGGCCGCCTACGAAGCGATGGCCACCGCCGTCAATCCTTACGGAGACGGCCGCGCCGCCGAGCGCATCGCCGACCACTTGGAGCATCGGTTCGGCCTGCGAGCCACGCCGCCGGCCGATTTCGCCGGAGAGTCCTAGGCCGGTCGCCCCCTGGCGATGAGCGCGGCTGCAGCGCCCGCTCCCACGCCGTTGTCTATGTTGACCGTCACCAGGCCGGGCGAGCAGCTCTGCAGCATGGAGAGCAGGGCCGCGGTCCCATCGCCGCCCAGTCCGTAGCCGGTCGAGGTCGGCACGCCGATCACGGGGACGTCGACCAAACCCGCCACCACCGAGGGCAACGCCCCCTCCATGCCTGCGACGACGATCAATGCGTCGGCGCCGGCTTCCAGCATCCGCGTCAGGGGCTCCGCCAGGCGGTGCAGTCCCGAAACCCCAGCGTCGTAGCCTCGTTCCACCCGGCACCCCATGTGGGTGATCACCAGGATCGCCTCCTCGGCCACGGGGATGTCCGATGTGCCGGCTGTGAGCACTCCCACGCAACCCCGTGGCTCGGGGGGGCGGTAGGAAGGCATGTGGACGGCGAGGGCGCCGGTGTTCTCCTGATAGGCGAAGACCAGAGCGGCCTGCGCGACCTGGCTCGCCGGCGCGGCCTCCGGCGCCGGCTCGCCCGTCAGCGCCTGCCGCAGCCGCGCGGCGCGCTGCGGCTCCAGACGGGTCGCCAGTGCGAAGCCCCGCTCGTCGAGGCAGCGGCGCACGATGGCCTCCAGATCGGCATCGCTCTTACGAGAGGCGTAGATGACCTCAGGCACGCCCTTCCGCAGGTCGCGATTGATGTCCAGACGGGCGAACTCCCCCACCTGCGCTATCTGGAAGAGCCGCAGCTTGCGAAGTGCGCCGTCGACATCGATATCCCCAGTTCGGATACTCTCGAGTAGCCGTCGCAGGTCGCGGTCGTAGCCGGTCTCCTCACTCATGGTCCGAACACCCTCCGGGCGTTGCCGCTTTCTATGCCTTCTCGCGCCGGCGGCGCCAGTCGCTCCAGACCCTCGCGGTATCGTGCGGGGCTGAGCAGGGGGTAGTCGCTGCCGAACATCAGCTTCTCGGGCCCGGCGCTCGCGAGAGCAGCGTCGTAGACCTCCGATCGGTAGAGGTAGGGGACGGCGGCCGTGTCATAGAGTACGTCGGCCAGGACGCGCCGCACCTCAGGCATGGTCTCGTACAGGAACAGCCCCCCGCCCATGTGCGCGAACACGACACAAAGCCCGGGGTGGCTCCGCGCGAACTCGTAGCAGACCTCGGGGGTGAAGTGGCCCTTTCCGGGATACTCGTGCCCCACCGGCTCGCTGGCATGGATCATGAGCGGCCGGCCGCGCTCGCGCAGGCACCCTGCAACCGCGCGCATACCGGGTGCGGCCGCGGATCCCGGCTCATCCGCGCCGCCCCCCCTCGGGGCAAGTTCGCCACAGCCCCGTAGACCGCCGTCCAGACAGCGCTCCAACTCCGCCACGGCGCCTGGAGCATCCGGCGCCACGCAGGCCAGCCCGGCGAACCGGTCCGCACGCTCGCGCACGGCTTCCAGGATGTGGTCGTTGACGAGACGGCAGAGTCCCTGGTCGGCAAAGGGGAATCCGACCAGCACCGACATATCTACCCCGACCTCGTCCATATGCGCCAGCACGTCATCGGCGGTGGCCATGGCGGCCTGTGGGGAGCTGTACAGCGCGCAGAAGCGCTCGTCGCGCTCGAGGCATAAGTTCCGGTCGCCGACCATCTCCGGCGGGAACACGTGCACGTGGACATCGACCAAGCCGGCCACGGCGCCTCCAGTCTCAGACGACGGCGGTGAGAAGGATCGTCTCCACCAGTTCCTCATAGGAGATACCGGCGGCGCGCGCCTGGGCCGGTAGGTCCGAGGTGTCGGTCATGCCAGGCAGGGTGTTGACCTCGACGAACCAGGGACGCCCCGCAGCGTCGACCATCATATCCACGCGCGCATAGCCGCGGCATCCCACCGCGGAGAAGGCCGCTACCGCCTCCCGCTCGGCCTCAGCGTAGACCGGCGGAGCCAGACGGGCCGGAAGTACGAAGTCGGTCATACCAGCGGTGTACTTCGCCTCGTAGTCGTAGAACTCGTTCTTGGGGAGCAGTTCCAGGATCGGCAGGGCCTCGAGCCCCCCGTTTCTCTCCAGCACACCCACGGTGATCTCCGTGCCAGCCACAAAACCTTCCGCGAAGATCGCACCGAACTCGACTCTGGCCCCTTCGATGCACGTCTCCAGCTCAGCGTCGGTCTTACACTTGACCACCCCGAGGCTCGACCCTTCTTCCACGGGTTTCAGCATGACCGGCAGTCCCAGCGCGCCCTCGATCCGGCCGGCGGCTTCCGAAGCCGGCTCGTTCTTACCGACTTCATAGTAGTCGGGAGTGGCTACTCCGCTGCCCCTGACAACCTTCTTGGTAGCGATCTTGTTCATCCCAAGCGCGGAGGCGAGCACGCCGGAGCCCGTGTAGGGGATGCCCATCGTCTCCAGCAATCCCTGGATGGTGCCGTCCTCGCCGTAACGTCCGTGCAGGGCGAGGAAGGCGACCTCGATACCCGCCTCGTCAAGCCGGAGGGCCACATCGCGACCTGCGTCGATGGCCACGGCCTTGTATCCCCGCGACTCAAGAGCGCGCAGGCAGTTCGCTCCCGACCGGAGAGACACCTCGCGTTCCCCGGATAGGCCCCCCATGAGCACACCGATGGTCTTGGTCTTGAGCGCCTGGGGATCTATGCGGGAGGGCGTCTGATCGTTCATGGGGGGAACTGTAGCACAGCCCAGGTGTGCGCCCAGTTTCGAGGAGGTCGTTCCGGATCCTGCCAAGCCGGACTATCCCGCGACGGCTCGCGTCCTCTCGGGAACCGGCACTCGGGAGCCTGCGACGCGCCGGAACGCGGCCGCGCTCTGAGCCCCACTCTCGGCTGCATACATGAGATCGTCGGCACTCATCCCGTCGGCGGGAGCGGAGGCCCAACCTACCACGCACTCGACCCTGTGCCCGTCGACCAGATGCTCACAGGACTTCCGGGCGAGCGCCATGGCTAGGCTCTCTACGTCATATGGATCGATCCACTCACGGCTGGCCTCTGTAGGCGCGACCGCACGGGTGCTGCCCGACCCCGTCGAGAAGACGAAGGCCACGCGCCCCCCAGGAAGAGCGAAATGCTGCGCGTCTGCCCCTAACACACGCAGCCCTCGGCGAACAACGGCGGCCGTTACATGCTCGGCAGCCTCCTCTCCGTAGTAAGTGCCGATCTCGTCGTGGCGGAGAATGCGAAGGATCACGAGAGCGAAGCGCGTTTGCGTCGCGCCCAGCACGCTGAGGCGCACGCGCAGCGCTCTCTCCAGGGCCGACTCCGTGCCTGCCCGGCCAAGTCGTTCGGCGGCGTATCGGGGCTCCAAGAGGTGGCTGTCTTCGACCCCGGCGGCGCTCCTCGCCCGTGTCCGGTCCGCCCAGTAGGTCGCGATCAGACCTGCGATGGCCACCAGACCGAGGATCACCTGTATGGCTGCCGACGAGGCCCACGCCAGCAGCGGGAGAAGCACCGCCATGTCGGTGAGGGTGAGCAGGTAGCCGAGACGCCGATCGCCGGAGAAGTTGCGGGTCAGACGCAAGGCCCACAGAGAATAGACGATGAGAAAGGCGGCATAGAGCACCCACACCGCCGCTGAGCGCACACCTGCAAGAGGCGGACAGGCGGCTCCAATGAGGGTCAGAAGGATGAGTCTCACCCGAGCTTTTTGGTGCTCGGTCACACGCAGAGGCCTGGCTGTCCGCTGTCCTGTCATGTGTACTCACTTGCAGTATAGGAGCCTTGCAATAGCATTGCAACAGATATTGCCAAAATTTGCAAGTGAAATCTTGTTGTCCGCTCATAGCGGGTATGTCCGCTATCGGAGTGCAACGAGATCGCCCTGTGGGAGGGGCTCAGGGAAGGACTCAGGGAACGAGCAGGATGGGCACTCTCACGTGTCGCGACACCCGGTAGCTGACGCTGCCGAGGATGAGATCCTTCGGTTCCTGGCGGCCCCGCCGTCCCATGACGACCAGATCGGCGCCGCTGGCCTCGATCTCCGACAAGATGGTCTCCGCAGCGGGGCCCACGACCGCCTTCACCTCAGCGCCCACGCCTTTGCGGCGCAGCAGTTCGAAGGCCGATCCCAGAGAGCTCTGGGCCGCGCGCTCTACGTACCTCTCGACGGTGCGCTGGTCCATGTTCGCGGCGAGAACAACGTGTTGCGGTACGGAGACGACGGTGAGCAATACGAATTCGCACCCACATGAGGCGACCATGTCTGCAGCCACTTCTACGCCTCGCAGCGAGGCCTCAGTGCCGTCAGTGGCGGCGAATATGCGAGTGAAGACCAACGATACCCCTCCCGCGGTCGATACCGTAGCCTGGTATGGAGGATACCGGGG
>JAFGIH010000377.1 GCA_016929985.1 Thermoleophilia bacterium
CCGGTGGCGCCGCTCCGGTGCACGTCGCCCGCCTTACGCGTGAGGTCGGCATGAAGCACTTCATCTCGCCCCGCATGGCGCCGGTGTTCTGCGCCTTCGGCATGATGTACGCCGATCTCAAACACAACTACACCCGCCCGTACACGGCCCAGGCGGAAACGGCGGACCTCAGCCGCATCAACGAGTTGTTCGCCGAGATGGAGGATGAAGCCCGCCGCACACTCGAGCGCGAGGGCGCGGCAGCTGCCAATGTCCGAATCGAGCGGTCCATGGACATCCACTACTACGGGCAGGTGCGCGAGCAGAGCGCCGACGTGCCGGATGGGCCGGTGAGCGCCGAGGCCCTCGCGGTCACGATCGATCGCTTCCACGACAAGCACCGCCGGGTCATCGGCTACTCCGAACCCGGGTACCCCACCGTGATCGTCAGGCTACACCTGGCCGGCGTGGCCAAGATCGTCCCGCCCCCGCCCCGGCAGATACCGCCGGGCACCGGCAACGCAACGGCGGCCGTCAAGGGACGCCGCCCAGTCTACTTCGCCGAAACGGGAGGCTTCACTGAAGTGCCCGTGTACGATGGGGAGAAGTTCGGCGCGGGTGACGTCATCACGGGGCCGTGCATCATCGAGGAACGGATGACCACCCTGGTGCTCCCTCCGGCCGAGACGGTGACCGTCGACCCCGAAGGCAGCTACACGACCATCAGCAGGCTGCTGAGAAGTGACGCTTCGCCCCAGCCTCCCAAGAAGGGTGAGTGACATGGCAGACAAGACGATGACGGGCGCCGGTGCGGCGACCGGCGCCGCCCCCCGACAGGCAGGGCTGGATCCCACCACGCTCTCGGTGGTCTGGAACCGCCTCGAGAGCCTGCTGGACGAATCAGGCGAGAAAGTGCTCCATGCCACCCAGTCATACGTGCTGGCGCTGGTGCGTGACTTCGGCCTGTGCTGGCTCGATCCCACCGGCAAGATCGTGGTCGCGGCAGCCTACATCGCCCGCCACATCTTCGCCGCAGGACACGCGGCCGGCAAGATGATCGAGCCCTTCGACGGCGACTTCGCCCCGGGCGACCTCATCATCGGCAACGACCCCTACCTGGTACAGAGCGGCCATCTCTCCGACTGGACGTTCCTGCGGCCCGTCTTCTACCGCGGCGAGCTGTTCGGCTTCTTCCAGTTCCGCGGTCACATGGCCGACACCGGAGGTTTTCTCCCGGGCGGCTACGGCCCCAAGGCCTACGACATCATCGCCGAAGGTCTCAACATCCCGCCGCTCAAAGTGATCAAGGGCGGCGTGGTGAACAAGGATCTATGGGCGCTTGTCTGCCGCAACGTGCGCAACTCCAACCAGGTGGACATGGACACTATGCTCATCAACGGAGCGCTGGCGCAGGCAGAGGCCCAGGTGGTCAAGCTCATCAACAAATACGGGCCGGAGACCGTGAAGTCGTGCATGCGTGAGATTTTGGCCTCCGGCGAGCGGACCGCACGGGCCGAGATCGCCGCCATGCCGGATGGCACCTACCACGGCGAGTCGGCCGGTGACTGGGACGGTACGACCGACAAGCCGGTGTGGGTGCGGGTGGACATGACGGTCAAGGGAGACGAGCTCACCTTCGATTTCCACGGCAGTGACCCGCAGGTGACCTTCGTCAACAGCCCGCTGGGCAACACCATCTCCATCTGCATGGAGTCGTTCTACGCCTTCATCGACCCGATGGCGCCCAAGAACCAGGGGAGCTTCGCTCCGGTGAAGGTCATTGCGCCCGAGGGCACCGTGGTCAATCCCAGGTATCCGGCTACCGTGGGGGCCGGGCAAATCAGCGTGGGCGAACCGATAATGGAGGCCTGCAAGATCGCCCTGGCCCAAGCGCTGCCCGAACGGGCGACCGGCGGGTTCTCGCGCCATGCCTGCCCCATAAACGTGGGCATGGACCTGGACGAGATCGACCCGCGCACCGGATCAGTGAAGCAGTACATGGCCGAGACCTTCGCCTCCGATGGCAGTGGTGGAGCCATGAAGGGCTTCGACGGCTGGCCGGGGGTCGGCCCCGGGTCGTTTCTTGGCAGCTTCGTGCGGCCCGACATCGAGCATTTTGAGTCGGAGGTGCCGTTCCGAGTAACACGCTACGAGTTCATGACCGACGCGGAAGGCGCCGGGCAGTACCGGGGCGGTCCAGGCATCTTCGTAGAGATGGTTTCCGACGTCAAGCCGGGGCACCCCTCGTTCCTCATGACCGGCAACTGCGACGGCGCGGTGGTTCCGGCGGTCGGCTCGACGGGCGAACCACTGGCAAGACTGGAGATGTGGGTGGAGTCGCCCGACGGCAGCAGCCGGACGCTCCGCACCATGGCCAATGAGCCGGTGTTCGCCGGCGAGGTGGTGCTGGCCAAGGCCCCGGGGGGCGGCGGCTGGGGCGACCCGCTCGACCGCGACCCTGAGAAGGTCTGGGCCGACGTGGCGGACGGTCTCGTGAGCGTCGGCAGGGCGCACGACGTGTACGGTGTCGTCGTGGACCCCGGCACTCTGGAACTGCTGCAGGATGCCACGGAGCGGCTGCGCGCGGAACGCAAGGCGCTACAGTCGAACGCCGCGACGGTAGTGGGCGGCGGGAAGTCGAGCCCGGAAGAAAGGTAGGGTCTCATGCAAATAGCGAAGAAGTTCGATGTGGACGTGCTGGTGTGCGGCGGCGGCGTGGCCGGCGCGGCGGCCGGCGTTGCCGCCGCGCGGATGGGCGCCAGGACCCTACTCGTCGAGGGGCGCGAATCCCTGGGGGGTCTCTGCACTAACGGCTACATCAGCGGCATAGCCGGTCTCGTCGAGGGGCTCTGCGAGGAATGGATCGACAGGCTGGCCGCAAAGGGTGCGGCGCTCAAGCGGCCGCACCTGCCGGTCATCGAGCCCGAGTTGGGCAAGATGGAACTCGAGCAGATGCTGCTGCAGGCCGGTTGTCGCGTGCTCTACGGCGTGCACGTGGCCGACTGTGTCG
>JAFGIH010000038.1 GCA_016929985.1 Thermoleophilia bacterium
CGCCGGAATCGGTGCTGGAGGCTCCCGCCATGGCGACTGCCGCGGGGGTGAAGCCGGTTGCCCAGTCGCCGTTGCCCTCCGGCATCGCGGGCACCCTCGCCAGCCGGCTCTACTGGGTGGAGACAGTCCTAGAGGCAGCGCTCGAAGGCAGCAGGGAGAAGTTCGTACAGGCTTTGGTGCTGGACGGGTGGGTGAAGAGCATTGGAATGGCCCGAGAACTGGCGGATGAACTGCTCGCAGCGCACGCTTCTCACCTGCCTCGGTTCGCGCGAGCGAGGCTGCTGCCGCCGCTGCCGCTTTCTCCCAGACCTTTGGCCGCGCCGTGTGCACGCGGCGGGGGGAGGCGGCCGTCAGAGGCACCGGATAGTCGAGTAGGACAGATAGGAGTTAGCATGAAGACCCTTGACGATCTCAGACAGGCAATCATCACCGGCAACCGCGAGCAGGCGAAGGGGCTCACGCAGCAGGCCCTGGACAAAGGCCTCGAAGCGCGCGTCATTGTTGTGGATGGCATCGCCGCGGCGATGGAGGTCGTAGGCGAGAAGTTTCGCGCCAACGAGTTCTTCGTGCCAGAACTGCTGATTGCGCAGCGTGCTATGAAGGAAGCGCTCTCGATGATGTTGGGGGCCGAGGTTGACCACATCGGCACCGTCGTGATCGGGACGGTGAAGGGCGACCTGCACGACATCGGCAAGAACCTGGTGGCGGCCATGTTGGAGGGGGCTGGATTCAAGGTGGTGGACCTAGGGGTGGATGTTTCGCCCGAGCAGTTCGTGGCGGCCGCCAAAGACAACTCCGCACAGGTGATCGCCATGTCGGCGTTGTTGACTACGACCATGGGTTCCATGCGGGACACGGTGCGGGCGGTGTCGGAGGCTGGTCTGAACGATTCGGTGAAGGTGCTCATCGGCGGCGCGCCGGTGACGCAGAGCTATGCGGATGAGATCGAAGCCCACGGCTATGCCCCCGACGCGGCCAGCGCCGTCGAGAAGGCCAAGGGGCTGGTCTCGCCGCAAGGTTGTGAGTGAGAGAGGATCTATGAAACTCAACGTCTTGACGGATAACCAGATACGTCGGCTCCATGAGGCCTCACTTCACATTCTGGAGAAGGTGGGCGTGCGGGTTCCCCATCCCGAGGTGCGCCGTCGTTTCGAAGAGGCGGGAGCCTTGGTCGAAGGCGAGAGAGTAAGCATGCCCGAGGCGGTCGTGACGAGGTGCCTCGAGGGGGCTGGCAAGTCGTTCACCATTTACGGCCGCGACCGAAACAAGCAGGCTGTTTTTGGAAAAGGTAAACGGAATTACAACTCCATCTCAGGGGAGGCGCTATGGATTGACGATGACACGGGGCAGCGACGCTACGCCAGCGCCAAGGATGCGGGTACGGCGGCCCGACTGGTTGACGCTCTTCCCAATATCACTATCGCCGGCGCTATGTCTGATCCGCACGAGTTGTCGCCGGAGTACGGCGCGGCCGCTTGTATGGCGGAAATGCTCCGCAATACCACCAAACCGCTAGGTCTCTGGTTCCATAACCGCACCGTTTCTCGCTTTATGGTTGAGATCATGATCGCAGTTGCTGGCACCGAAGAGGAGGCGGCGAAGTACCCGCTCGCCTACCCCTTTCTCGAGCCCATCAGCCCTTTGCGGTTCCCCTTTGCGGGTGTAGATGCGCTGTTTGAAACGGCCCGACTCAACCTCCCGATTCCGATCGGTCCGATGGCCCAGACCGGCCTCTCTGCGCCAGGGACCTTAACCGGCACGCTGGCCGTGGAGAACGCGGAGATACTTGCCGGTATCTGCATCACTCAGCTTGTCAACCCGGGCAATGCCGTGTGCTACGGAGGCGTCTGTCACGCTTTCGACATGCGCACCACGCAGATGATCTTCGCAGGTCCCGAGCAGGCGCTGATGGCGGTGGCGATGACCCAGATGGGCAAGCACTATGGCCTGCCTGTCTACGTCAACGTGGGGCTCACCGACAGCAAGGTAGCGGACGCGCAGGCGGGGATGGAGGCCGGTATCACGCTTGTATGTGGGGCGCTGGCCGGTGCCGACATCTTCGGACACTTCGGGATATGCGGTGTGGATCAAGCTTCGTCTCTGGACATGCTGATCATGCAGCACGAGCTCATCGGGTATGTGGAGCGCCTCATGCACGGTATCGATTTCGACGAAGAGACGCTCGGACTGGAGGTGATTGAGGAGGTCGGGCCCGGTGGTAGCTTCATGGACCAGGAGCACACGGCGCGGCACTTCCGCAGCGAATTGTGGTTCCCGAAGCTGCTGGACCGGCAGTTCTACGACGCCTGGCTCAGCGGAGGCGCGAAGACGATGGCCCACCGCTGCCGCGAGGAGAAGGAGCGCCTCCTGAGAGAGCACCAGCCCGAGCCCCTTCCAGAGGACGTGGACCAGGAGATCGAGCGCGTGTTGGTGGCGGCGCGCGGGGAACTCTGAGGGGTTGACGGACCTAGCGCAAGTGGAAGTAGCTCTCCCTCCGGGGATACTGCGTGTGACCTGCCGGAGGCGGCACGAGCGATGACGGAGCGAGCGAGACGGATCAGCAGGCGCGCGTTCCTGCGACAGGCCGCAGGGGCCGCGCTGGCGGCGGAGTTGGACGGCGCGTTCGGCAGCACGCGGACGCGAATCCAGGCCCAGGAGATAAGTAATGAGAGACCGTGGACGGATCTTCTACGTGGATGCGGTGCGGGGTGATGACGGCAACGCGGGCGTCAGCGCGGGGAAGCCCTGGCGCACGCTGGAGAAGGTCAGCGCCACCACCTTTGCCCCTGGCGACCGGGTGTTGCTGCGGGCGGGGTGCACGTGGGCCGGGCGGCTGTGGCCGAAGGGGTCGGGCGTGGCGGGCCGGCCGATCGTGCTGGATCGCTACGGGGAGGGACCGAAGCCGGCGATCGCGGCTGGTGGCCGCGCGTTCGAGGCCGTTCACCTCCGGAATCAGCAGCACTGGGAGATAGCCGGGCTGGAGGCGACGAACCTCGGCCCCGACGGCCCCGCGCCGCGCTGCGGGGTCCGCATCCTGGGCGAGAACGGCGGCCTGCTGAGTCACCTCCATCTGCGCGACCTAGACGTTCACGATGTGAACGGCCACAACCGCGAAGGGCGCGACAGCGGCAAGTGCA
>JAFGIH010000378.1 GCA_016929985.1 Thermoleophilia bacterium
ACGTTGGTCGCGACTCCCCCGACGATGACCGTGTCGATGCCACGCGAACGCAAGATCAGCTCCAGGTCGGTGCCGGAGAAGGCTCCGAACCGGGGCTTGTCGAGGATGATGTCGCTCTGCCGGACGACGAGCTCCTCGTCGAGCTGGGCCGAGGGGGCGTCCTCGTTCAGGACGCCCCCTCGCGCAGGAGGCGAAGTCTCGCCGAAGATGCCCAGATTAGAGCCGTCGGGTCGCAGGACCAATCGGGTATGGACGACCATGACGCCGGCCTCGCGGCAGACGGCGGCAAGCCGGTTGAGCCGCTCGAGCACGTCGGCTCCGCCGGGCGCGTAGACGGGCGATTCGCGTACAAAGCACGTCTGCAGGTCTACGTTGATGAGGGCGGTCCGCTCTGGGACCAGCGCGAAGTCGACCATTCCAAGACCTCCGGGACTACAGGGGTTTCACGGGGATGTACAGTTCCACGATATGCATCGACTCCGGATCCTCGCCCGCCTCGTTGAGGTACACCTCCAGGCAGGGCCCATCGCTGCACTGGTAACCGCTCTCGGGCAGCCATCGGCCCATCATGGTCTGCCAGATCTCGGAGTACTGATGCGGCAGGATCTCGAAGTGGCCGACCGCGTACGTGCCCCCGGGGATGGTGCGCGTGCCGATCTCGCCATCGGTGGGCGTGCCAACCGGGACGGTGATGGCCACGTCTACTCGCAGCCGGTCTTCGTCGGTGATGCCGGGATCGTCCTGATAGATGCTCACTACCTTGGTGTCGGCTCCGATCAGGCCCCGCGGGCCCGCCCAGGAGAACAACTGCCCGAACAGCCGTCCGAAGAGCGCACTGTCGCCCGCGTACGGGCCGATGTGGCGTAGGTAGGCCACATGCATCTCGGGGACGCTTTTCACTTCGACTCTTGCTTCGCCGGTTTCCATCGTCAACCTCCACGACCAGTTTCTAGTGACTGGGTCGAGGATACGCACCGCCGGAACAGGCGCTTGCCGAGGCTTGCGC
Organism: Thermoleophilia bacterium; assembly: GCA_016929985.1. The sequence goes on from JAFGIH010000378.1 coordinate 1,007, forward strand.
AGCTCTTGGCTCTCGTTGCTCTGACCTTCACGATTCTTGCTTTCGACCGCACCACGGCACCGTATCCATTCGCTGGCGCTCATGCCGAACCACTCTCGGAACACCCGGGCGAAAGCCGCGGGACTGGAAAAGCCGCACTCCACCGCCACCTGGGTGATGGGCCTAGCCGGGTTGGAGAGAAGCAGGGAGGCCGCCTTCTCGATCCGCCGCCTGCGGATGAACGTGCTGAGATTCTCACCGACCATGGCTTTGAAGACCCGATGGAAGTGGTAGGGCGAGAAAGCTGCGACGGCGGCAAGGGATTCCAGGGGCAGGTCGCCCGCCAGGTTCGCTTCTATGTGGTCGATCACCCGGTTGATGCGAGCCACATACTCGGCTCGCATCGCACGCCTCCGCGCGTCGTCCAGGCTATCCGTCTCGGCCATCCCTTGTCTCCCTGAGCGTCTCGCGCCTGTGCCCACATCATAGTACCTGCACCGGACGGGTCCGCCGCCATTGGCCTACTCACGTCGGTCCTTTACCCGTCCGGTACTCCCCTGGAAGGAATCTCCAGCTGCCGGAGATGTGACGAGTGGCGGGAACGAAGTGGACTTGGGCTGTGACGCCTCGCCGGACTCAGTCGCTGTTGATGGCGCGGGCGAGGGCCTCGATGCTCTGTCCGTAGGTGGTCCCGGGATACGCCCACCGTCCGTTGAGGTCGGCCAGCACAGCCGCGACGCCGCGGGGGCTCACTAAGTCGAACCGGGGATCTACCGTGGCGTCCGCCCACGACACCGGACTATCAATGTAGACATAGGCGACCATGTGCGCGACCTGGGCCATGACCCCGGCCTCGGCGGTGGGGAAGGACAGGCCGGGCACGCCTCCGCCCGTGGCCCCGATTCCGGCGTAGTTGTTCTGCTCAGGCGAGACGTCTCCACCATACATTCCGTAACCGGTCTCGTGGATCATCTGGGCCCAGAGAAGGTCGGCCCGCAGTCCGGCTTCCGCGCAATAGCGTACGTAGTAGTCGGCCAACACCGACGTGGGCACGGTGAAGAGGGGCGCGGGAGCGACTGCGAGCAGGTAGGAGGCAAGCCGCTCGGCCGTCCCGTTCCATACCCCGCGTAGCGGTGTCTGCCCGCCGGTGAGGACCGTGTCGGTCAACCCATTCCACGCGTAGGTGTAGACGTCTGCACCGGAGCGCACCGACGTCCCCCAGGCGGTCGCCACCTCGATGTCCACGATGCCGATGTCGTGCTGTGGCGCAACGGCGACGATCTCCAAGGGTGAGATAACGGAGAAGTTGGCGGCGGGCGTCTCTCCGAACCAGACTCCGCTCACCTCGACGAACCCATGACCGCGAATGACCACCGTGTTGCCTCCCGCGGGTATCCCGGTAGCCGGTTCGACCGAGATGACCGCCGGTTGCGTGACCTCAGCCGCCTCCTCTCTGGCGCGCAACACAAGTGTCACCGCTTGGGCCCGGTTCACCGAGGCCGTGGCGCGAAGATACGAAGACGTCTCTGTAGAGGACCCCATCACGATCCCCCTGGAGACCAGGTACGCAGTAGTGGCCTGATGCGCGGGGGAGAGCGACTGAGCGTCTGCAAACCCCGCCAGGTACGATTTGCCCTCGCCCGCATACCAGGCTTTCAACGCCGAGTAGGTGTCTTTGGCGCCCACGATGCCGAGGCACGCGGTGATCTCCCGCTCGGCGAGCCAGTGGCCCAAGATCGAGCTGGTCTGCTGGCGGGTCACCGTCGCACCAGGGCGGAAACTACCGTCCGAGTAGCCCGAGAGCACGCCCGCGGCGGTGCAGCCCTCCACGTAGCTGAAGAACGGGTAGTCCGGCGACACGTCGCGGAACGTAGGGACCTCCGGCATCATGGCCGATATCTCCAAGCCGCTGGTGGTCATCTTTGCGAACTGGCCCCGGTTGACGGTCTCCTTGGGGCGGAAGGTGCCGTCGGAGCGGCCCTGGGCGACGATCGCGGCGTTCTCGGCGCTCACCCCGTAGGTGTTCTGCCAGGTGGCATCAGTGATGTCCACCCAGACGTCGGCCGAGGCAGGACTTGGCGAGCAGACGCCGATAACCGCGGCAAGCAGAGTCGTGAGCGCGATGTTTCTGAGCGCGGTACGCGGACTGATGCGGACGACCTCCTGTGGGGGGTTCTTAGTAGCGGACCACTTCCTGCCCGAGTCCGGTCCGGACGGCGCCGAGTGACGCGTCGAGGCTCTGGGGCACGGAAACGGTGTCGGGATCGCCGTCGGAGACGTAGCGCAGCTCCGGAGAGCTCTCGAACAGGGCCAGCGTCTCCGCGAGACCCGCCTCGCCTATCTGCACGCGAGGGATGTGATAGGCGCGGAAGGTGTCGGAGAAGGGCGAGGGAGCGGGTCCGCCCATCGCCTTGAGCGCAGCCTGGTACTCATAGGGCCGACCGCCGTATTCACCGGCTTTGAGGATGGATGCCTGCTTCGGGTACTCGCCAAAGGGCGCAGCCAGGGAGGTGACGACGTAGCCGCCCCCGATCATCTCTTCGAGCATGGTCTTGGAGTTGTAGAGCTGCTTCTTGACCTCTGAGGGGGACGCCTTCTTGAGGTTGAGGTGGCTCACCGTGTGGCTTCCCACCTCGTAGCCCCAGGCGACCAGCTTCTGCAATTTCTGCGTGGCCAGGTCGGGCTGTCCAAAGAGCACGTGGTCGGGAGCGTCGACGTCGATCAGGGGGTAGAAGCTGGCCCGGCTCGCCCAGCCGCCCAGCCGGACGGCCTCCTGCATGATGGCCACGGCGCAGTCGGGGTCGAGGGAGCCCTCGGCGTTGATGCGGTATTGGCCCCCGCTGGAGTCGTCGAAGGTGATGACGACCGGGGTCTTACCCTCGGGAACATCGAAATCTCCCCTCACCAACTCACTGAGGTTGACCGGGTAGTATCCGGCGGCCTTCAGGTCGGCGATGTCTTGTCGGAACCCCTCGGGAGTGCGGTTGTATTGGCTGTTGTCGTGGCCGATGAGGTGGTACATGAGCACGAGTACCTGCCCCATCTCGTTCGCCTGCACGGACTTGGCCCGAGCCACTGGGTCGACGGCCGGCTGCGCCAGAGGGGCTAGCGCGGCATGGTTTGGGGCGGTAGTTGGAGTAGCGCCAGAGGCCGGCGACGCTGCGCCGAACTGCGCGGTGAAGAGACCGCTCAGCAGCGCCACGAGCGCCAGCCCCAACACGAGCGGAATGAGCCGCAGCCGTCTTTCTCGCCTCAGACGGCCACGATCAGCCCGCCTGGCAGCGGCCGGAGCAGCAGAGTCATGGCGTATGTCGCGGCTGTCGGAGTAGTCCATGTCGTAGACATGTTGGACCTCGTGCTATGAAACCCTGCCCAGCAGCCTCTCAGCGCCCGCGCCTCTTCTCCTTGCGCTTTGCAGCACGCTGCTCCCAGCGCTGGTCGGCTTCCGCGTTCCGACGTTCACGGCTCGAGGCGGAGGCGGAGCGGGGCCGGCTCTCTAAAGCGCGAACTCCGGGAGCTTCTTCTCCACGGCCTCGTTCTTCAGGGTGACGTAGTCGGGCAGGCCGTTGCTGTAGGGCGGATAGTCCTCACCCTGGATGAGGGGCGTCAGGTATTCGCGGCAGGCCTCGGTTATGCCGAAGCCGTCCTCACTGATGTACTCGCGCGGCATCATCTTTTCCACGTTCGCGACCTCGGAGAGCGCCACCGAGCCCACTTCCCAGATATACGGCATCGACGACGTGCGCACGATGGTGGGCATCAGCGAATTCTTGCCTGCCAGCGCGAGTTCCACGGCCGCCTTGCCCATCTCGTAGGCCTGGTCCACGTCGGTCTTCGAAGCGATGTGTCGCGCCGACCGCTGCAGATAGTCCGCGACCGCCCAATGGTACTTCAGTCCCAGGCCCGCGCGGACGATGTCCGCCACGACCGGCGCCACGCCTCCCAGCTGCGCGTGGCCGAAGGCGTCCTTCAGGCCCTGATCGGCCAGGAACGTGCCGTCCGGGCTCTTGACCCCCTCCGAGACCACCACAGTGCAGTAGCCGCGCTCTTTGACGAACGAATCGACCTTGGCGAGGAAGCGCTCCTTGTCGAACGTGATCTCGGGGAAGAGGATCACGATGGGGATCTCGGTCTTTGCGTCCGACGCCAGGCCCCCGGCGGCGGCGATCCAGCCGGCGTGGCGGCCCATGACCTCGAGCACGAACACCTTAGTGGACGTTTTTGCCATGGAGCGGACATCGAAGCTGGCCTCGCGGGTAGAGACGGCGATGTACTTGGCTACAGACCCGAACCCCGGGCAGGTGTCGGTCACCGGCAGGTCGTTGTCGACGGTCTTGGGGACGTGGATGGCCTGGACGGGCGCTCCGACGCTCTCCGCGAGCTGTGAGACTTTGAGGCAGGTGTCGGCGGAGTCGCC